>JALWHQ010000245.1 GCA_026983525.1 Anaerolineae bacterium
AGGCGGCACAGGTCGTGGACGGAAGTCGAGGGCGTCCTCGATTCCTTGCTCGAGCAGACAGGAGAGGAGGAGCATGTGGCGGTCGCTCTCTTCGCCGGGGCGTCCGGCAAGCGCTTGCACCAGTTCGTCGAAGGTGCGTCCGCCGTACCGCCTGTCCTTCTTTTCATGTTGCCCGGAATCTGCGCAGTGCATAGTATTTCCCCGCAAGAGCGGCATGTCCCGGCCCTGACCGCAGGCAGCCCCGCTCGCCCTTGGCGAAGGCGAGGCCGACCTCGTTGTCCCGTTGCCAGACGACACGGGCGACGTGCAGCGTGCCCAGCTCGTCATCGAAGAACTTCACGTGCTCCGGGAGGCGGATGCGTCCCGCCAAGCGGATGCGCACTCCCAAGGGCGAACGATCGAAAATCAGACAGTCCGAAATGAAGCGGTTCTGAAGCGTGGCCGTCTTGCCCGAACGCAGACGGGTTCGCCTGCGGGGCGCCTTGCGTCTGTTGGCTGTGCCGCACATTGTGGACATGACGGGTGATTCGGCTTTTTATGTTCCGCATTGTGGAAAAGACCGGATTTCCAGTCCCCTTGAGCGGATTATGGTGCAGGGAAAATGAAGGAAAGTTTAAGGATATGCACAGCTCACTATACAACCTGAAGAGTCAATTTCAATGGAAATGCCATCCGGGATAGAAGTGAATTAACTAAAGTCAAAGAAAGCATTCATTTCTGGTCAAAAATATCAATCTATCGTAGTGCATGGGTTGTATAGATTTGATCTCTCTCATGAATAATGATTGTGGATGATTTCTAATATGGTCTTTCATCTAGATATGTAATCTTCTCCAAAGTATTATAATTTTATCACTGAAACCACTGGGGGCTGTGGGAAGGAGGTGAGGCAGTTGGATAAAATATCCAGCCTCGTGCAGCTGTGTGCTCGCCTGCAACAGAAAAGCGAAAAGAAAAAAGTCCTGATCGCCGCCCGGGGCCAGTTCGGCCTGAAAGATATTCTCTACCTTCACCCGGAGGGT
>JALWHQ010000246.1 GCA_026983525.1 Anaerolineae bacterium
CCCTGCCCGAGGACGTTTCCCAGGCCGAGTTCGAGCAGGCCGTCCGTGATCTGAACGCGGACGAAAGCATCCACGGCATCATCCTCCAGGAACCCTATCCCGACCACATCGACGCCGACCGCATCGTGAGCACGCTGGACCCGAACAAGGACGTGGACGGCGTGCACCCGCTCAACGCGGGTTACCACTTCCTGGGCGCGCCCCGTTTCATCCCCGCCACCCCGCTGGGCGGCCTCCTCCTGCTCGAGGAGTACGGGGTGCCCTTGAAGGGCGCGGAGGCCGTGGTCGTGGGGCGCTCGAACATCGTGGGCAAGCCTATGGCCATGCTGTTGCTCAGCCGCCACGCCACGGTGACGATCTGTCACTCCCGCACGCGCGACCTGGGCGCGGTCACCCGCCGCGCGGACGTTCTCTGCGTGGCCGTGGGCAAAGCGGGCCTGATTACGGGCGACATGATCAAGCCTGGCGCGGTGGTCGTCGATTTCGGCACCAACCCTGTCGGCGACGAACTCAAGGGCGACGTGGACTTCGACAGCGCCGTGGAAGTGGCGGGGAAGATCACCCCCGTACCTGGCGGCACAGGCCCCGTGACGACGGCGGTGTTGTTGAGGAATGTGGTAGAGGCCTTTGAGAAATTGACCATGGACGATGGACGATGGACGATAGACGATGGACGATAGACGATAGACCATCGTCCATCGTCCATCGTCCGTGATTGGGAGATGCCTATCATGGCCATGACAGCCCTTCTTCGCCTCCAGGAAGTCGACTTGGCGCTGGAGAAGGTGGCGCGCGAACTCGACGAACTCGCCGAGGCCCTGCGCGATCCGCCCATCCTGGCCGAACTGGCCCAGAACATCGCGCGCGTTGAGAGCGAAATCCATCGGCTCGAAGTGCGCCAGCGTGACCTGGAACTGGAAGTTGAGGGCCTGACCGAGCGCATCCAGGATCTGGAGGGGCGGCTGTACGGCGGGTTGATCACCAACGTCAAGGAAATCGAGGCGGGGCAGCAGAAGGCCGAGGAAATGCGGCGGCGTCGTAGCCACCTGGAGGACGAACTGCTCGAGATCATGGTCACCCTGGAAAATTTGCGCGAAGATGATAAGAGTTTGCGGCGTCGGTTGCAGGAGGAGCAAGCCCGCTGGCAGGACACCCGAGCCCGCCTGCTGGAAAAGCAGGCATCCCTGAAAGATGAACAAGCATCGTTGGAGGTGAGACGCAAGCGGCTGGCGGCATCGGTGGGTGATAGCGTGCTGCGCACCTACGAAAGCCTGCGCGCGGCCAAAGGCGGCATCGCCGTCTCCCGCCTGGAGAACCGCGTCTGTAGCGCCTGTGGCGTCGAAGTCCCGCGCAGCGTCGAACGCGCGGTGCGCTACGAGGAAACCCTTACCTACTGCCCGACGTGTGGGCGGATCCTGGTGGATACGTGATGCGTAATGCGTGATGCGTGATTCGTGTCACGCATCACGCATCACGCATCACGTATCACGTATCACGTATCACGTATCACGCATTCGCCCCGCCATGCCGCTTGCACAACGCCAACATACACCCAAGGAGATCGCCCCATGTCCAAGGTTGTGGCTACGATTGATGGGAATGAAGCGGTTGCTCGTGTGGCCTATAAGACCAACGAGGTGATTGCTATTTACCCGATTACGCCCGCATCGCCCATGGGCGAGTGGGCCGATCAGTGGGCTGCCGAGAAGAAGCCCAACATATGGGGGACTATCCCCCTGGTCATTGAAATGCAGTCCGAGGGAGGCGCGGCCGGCGCGGTGCACGGCGCGTTGCAGACAGGCTCCCTCACCACCACCTTCACCGCCAGCCAGGGCCTCCTGCTCATGATCCCCAACCTCTACAAGATCGCGGGAGAGTTGACCAGCACCGTCTTCCACATTGCCACCCGCACCGTCGCCACCCACGCCCTTTCCATCTTTTGTGACCACAGCGACGTGATGGCGACGCGACAGACGGGCTGGGCCATCCTCTTCTCCAACTCGGTGCAGGAAGCCCACGACTTCGCGCTCATCGCCCAGGCCGCGACGCTCAAGGCGCGCGTGCCCTTCATCCACGCCTTCGACGGCTTCCGCACCTCCCACGAGATCAACAAGATCGAACTCCTCTCCGACGACGACATGCACGCCATGCTCGATCCCGACCTCATTCACGCCCACCGCGCCCGCGCCCTCTCCCCTGACCACCCCTTCATCCGCGGCACCGCGCAAAACCCCGACGTGTTCTTCCAGGCGCGGGAGCGCATCAACCCCTATTACGAGGCCGTCCCTGGCATCGTCCAGGAGACCATGGACAAGTTCGCGGAGGTGGTGGGGCGGCGCTACAACCTGTTTGACTACGTGGGCGCGGAGGACGCGGAGCGGGTCATCGTGCTCATGGGATCGGGCGCGGAGACTGTCGAAGAGACGGTGCGCTACCTCGCAGAACGGGGCGAGAAGGTCGGCGTCGTCAAGGTGCGCCTGTTCCGCCCCTTCTCCGTGGAACACTTCCTCAAGGCCTTGCCGCCCACGGTGAAGGTCATCGCCGCGCTCGACCGCACCAAGGAGCCAGGCGCGGCAGGCGAACCCCTGTACCAGGATGTGGTGACTGCGGTGTACGAGGGGCTGGCCCACGGCACCGCGCCTTTCGAGCACATCCCGCGCGTCATTGGCGGGCGCTACGGCCTCTCGTCCAAGGAGTTCAACCCCGCCATGGTGAAGGGCGTGTTCGACGAGATGGCCAAGGAACAGCCCAAGAACCACTTCACCGTGGGCATCATCGACGATGTCTCCTACACGAGCATCGACTACGACCCCGAGTTCGACATCGAGCCCGCGGACGTGACGCGCGCGGTCTTCTGGGGCCTGGGCGCGGACGGCACCGTCAGCGCCAACAAGAACTCCATCAAGATCATCGGCGAGGAGACGCCCCTGCACGCGCAGGGCTACTTCGTCTACGACTCCAAGAAGTCGGGCGCGCGCACCACGTCCCACCTGCGCTTTGGCCCGCGGCCCATCCGTTCCCCCTACCTCATCCGCAAGGCCAACTTCGTGGCCGTGCACCAGTTCGGCTTCCTCGACCGCTACGACATCCTGGACATGGCCGAGCCTGGCGCGGTCTTCCTGCTCAACGCGCCCTTCGGCCCCGATGAGGTGTGGGACCAGTTGCCGCGCGAAGTCCAGGCCCAGATCATCGAGAAGAAACTCAAGTTCTACGTCATCGACGCCTACAAACTGGCGAAAGAGATCGGCCTGGGCCAGCGCATCAACACCATCATGCAGACCTGCTTCTTCGCCATTGCCAACATCATCCCGCTGGACGAGGCCATCGCCCGCATCAAGGAGGCCATTCGCAAGACGTACGGCAAGCGGGGCGAGGCGGTGGTGCGCAAGAACTTCGCCGCGGTGGACGCCGCGCTCGAGCACCTGCACGAGGTCAAGTACCCCGACCACGTGACCAGCACGCGCGAGCGGCCGCCCGTCGTCCCGCCCGAGGCGCCCGAGTTCGTGAAAGAGGTCATCGCGCCCATGATCGCGCTCAAGGGCGACGATCTGCCCGTGAGCGCCATGCCCGTGGACGGCACGTGGCCCAGCGGCACCACCCGCTGGGAGAAGCGCAACATCTCCCTGGAAATCCCCGTTTGGGAGCCCGACATCTGCATCCAGTGCGGCAAGTGCGTGATGGTCTGTCCCCACGCGGTCATCCGCGCCAAGGTGGTGGACGAGGCCGCGCTGGCGGGCGCGCCGCCCACCTTCAAGGTCGCCGACCCGCGCTTCCGCGAGTTCAAGGGCAACGGCTACAAGTACACCCTCCAGGTGTCCGCGGAGGACTGCACGGGCTGCACCCTGTGCGTGGAGGTCTGCCCCGCCAAGGACAAGACGAATCCCAGCCGCAAGGCGTTGAACATGGCGCCCAAGTTGCCCATCCTGGAGCAGGAGCGGGCCAACTGGGACTTCTTCCTCAAACTGCCCGACGTGCCGCGGCACAACGGGCTCAAGTTCAACACGGTGAAGAACATCCAGTTGCTGGAGCCGCTGTTCGAGTTCTCGGGCGCGTGCGCGGGCTGTGGGGAAACGCCGTACCTGTCCCTGCTCACCCGTTTGTTCGGCGACCGCGCCATCGTCGCCAACGCCACGGGCTGCTCCAGCATCTACGGGGGCAACCTGCCTACCACGCCGTGGGCATTCAACAAGGAGGGGCGCGGCCCCGCCTGGAGCAACTCCCTCTTCGAGGACAACGCGGAGTTTGGCCTAGGTATGCGGTTGACGGTGGACAAGCAGACCGCGTACGCGCGCGAGTTGGTCGACATGCTGCGCGACGTCATCGGCAATGACCTGGCCGACGCGCTGCTGAACGCGGACCAGTCCGACGAGGCGGGCATCGAGGCGCAGCGCGCGCGCGTGGCCGAACTCAAGAAGCGCTTGCAGGGCATCGACCACCCGCGGGCTAAGGATCTGCTGGCCGTGGCCGACATGCTCGTCAAGAAGAGCGTGTGGATCGTGGGCGGCGACGGCTGGGCCTACGACATCGGCTACGGCGGCCTGGATCATGTCCTGGCCAGCGGCCGCAACGTGAACATCCTGGTCATGGACACGGAGGTCTACTCCAACACGGGCGGTCAGGCATCCAAGGCCACGCCCCTGGCTGCAGTGGCCAAGTTCGCGATGGGCGGCAAGCCCACGCCCAAGAAGGACCTGGGGCTCATGGCCATGACGTACGGCAACGTGTACGTGGCCCAGGTGGCCATGGGCGCGAACGACACCCAGACCGTGCGCGCGTTCCTGGAGGCCGAATCCTACGAGGGCCCCTCCATCATCATCGCCTACAGCCACTGCATCGCCCACGGCATCGACATGGCCAAGGGCATGGAGCAACAGAAGTTGGCCGTCGAGTCGGGTTACTGGCCCCTGTACCGCTTTGACCCGCGGCGCAAGGCCGAGGGGAAGAATCCCTTCCAGTTGGATTCCAAACCCCCGCGCATTCCGCTGCGGGAGTACATGGAGCGCGAAGCCCGCTACCGCATGTTGCGCCAGACCAACCCCGAGGCCTTCGAGCAACTCATGGAGGCCGCGCAGCAGGCCGTCAACGAGCACTGGCGCCTCTACGAGCGCCTCGTGCACGTCTGGGAGCCCGAGTTGGTGCTGGCGTAGGCGTTTAAGCGTTGGTTTTGGCCCTCTCCCCTCACCCCTCGGGCATCGTCGGGAACGACGAAAGCGGCTT
>JALWHQ010000247.1 GCA_026983525.1 Anaerolineae bacterium
AGGCCAAGCGCCACACCGAGCATGTGATCAACATCCTCGTAGGGGAGGACAGTCCCCTCTTCAAGGACTGGAACGGGGACGGCGCGGTGCAGAATCCCGGCGATGGGTTCGGCATCCTGCCCGGCACGGAAGACCGCAATGGTGATGGTCGGGTGAACGTGGGTTACGCCAAGGGAACGCACGATCACATCAAGAATGCGGCCAACAGCCCTGACGCCACGGACAACATCAAGGCCCGCGCGCAGCAGGTCAAGACGGCCATCTACAACATCATGGGCAGCGAAAGCAATCCCGATTACCCCAACTGGGCCGATGCGCTGCTCACCGCGGCTCAAAATCTCCTCGCCAGCACCACAGTGACCGAGACCCAAATGTACGCGGACGAAGTGGTGCGCCTGGCCGACCTCATCCTGAACGGTGTCGACGCCAACGGCAACGGCAAAGTGGAACCCATCATGGGCGAGGGGGGAGCCAAGACGGCCTATCTCTATGCCCAACACGCGGCCGACTATTACCCCCAGGGGCACGGTGTAAGCGGTCGCATCAAGCAGCGCGATGCCACACCGTTGCACAGCGACCGTCTGGTCTTCGCCCTCAGCGGGGTTGAGGATCCCCTGCCCGGCACCACGTACAAACTGTATCTCTCCAATGCCGACGGCACGGTGACCAAGGTCATCACTGGATTGGTGCCGACCAATGGGGAACTGACGGGCACATGGGATTCCCCTGAGCAGGAGAATCTCATCGGCACGTACAGCAAGGTGACCCTGGTGCGCGAGGTCGTTTACGCGGAGGACACACTCCCCGCGGGTGCGCTGAAGCACATCCGCCATGTGGTGTACATGCGGAGTGAGACGCCCAACAATGTGGGTTACGCCGTGGGCTTGGTGCAACAGGCCGAGGCCCTGCTGACCCACGCCAACAACGCCAAGACCTGGGCGGATAACGGCGACCTGGGCGAGGCCAAGCGCCACACCGAGCATGTGATCAACATCCTCGTAGGGGAGGACAG
>JALWHQ010000248.1 GCA_026983525.1 Anaerolineae bacterium
CATCGGGAGTGAGGCACGTGCAGTCCCACTCCCGATGAGGCCCCCCATTCTCCTCCCCGCTTCCTTTTTTGTTTTCCCGCCTCATCTGTGCTACTTTTGAACGGAAGAAGGAAGTACCCATGAGGTCGGGGCTTTCACATATCCCAACTCGTGCACATCTGTCACTATTTCCACGAGAAATCAAGGTCTCGGCATGGACACATCAAACCGCCTTCGCATCGTCCAGTACGTTCTCTCCCGTCTGGCATTCGCCATCGTCACGCTCGTTTTTCTGATTTTCGTCACCTTCTTTGGCCTAAGCATGGCCCGCGGCGTGCCCGCGGGGGCGTCGTTTCGCTATGCCGGTCAATCCACGGTGAACTACCTGGTGCACGTCGCCCAGGGCGACCTGGGCACGGCCTTCGTTTCCGTGGGAACCAGCCGCCGCGCGCCCGTCGTGGACATTATCGCCCGGGTACTCCCCCGCAGCGCGGGGCTGCTCGCCGTCTCCTTGGGACTGGGCGGGCTGCTCGGGTTTCTCATCGGTGCCTGGGCCGCGTTCCGACGCGGCGCGCATGTACGGTTGATCGCCCTGCTTCTTTCCATCCTCGGGCTGTCCCTGCCCAGTTTCTTCCTCGCCCTTGTGCTGCAAATCGGTGCCCTCACGTACACACGCGTGATGGGCAAGCCGCTGGTTCCCGTGGGCGGCTTTGGTTGGGACAAGCACCTCATTCTGCCGGCGCTGGTGCTCATGGTGCGGCCCCTGGCCCAAGTCGCGCGCGTCACCACCGTCACCCTGACCGACATCCAGGAACAGGATTTTGTGCGCACCGCGCTGGCCAAGGGACTGAGCACACGGCAGGTTCGCTGGCGGCACGTCCTGCGCAACGCCTGGATCCCCCTCATCACCGCCTGGCTGACCTCGCTGCGTTTTTCCCTGAGCAGCCTTCCCGTGGTCGAGGTGTACTTTGGCTGGGGCGGGATCGGCCACTCCCTGCTGCGAGCCATCGCCCGCAAGGACGATCTGCTTGCCGTGCCCCTTATCTTCGCGCTGGGCGTCTTCTTCCTCGTGGTGAATGCCCTGCTCGACCTTGCCGCGCGGGCCCTCGACCCGCGGCTGCGCGAGGCCGCCACCGAGTTGCGCCCTGAGGGCATGCACTGGCGCGATCTTCCCGCCGCGATTGCGGACTGGTTCCGCATCATGGCCCAACGGTTACTCCAATGGGCGCCCACCCTGGGGGTCCCCAAGCGCGCGCCCATCTCCGCGGAGTTGGCCGAAGCCGAGGCCTCGCGGCACGCGTTCCGTCGCCGTCAATGGGTTCGGGGCACGTTGGGAAATCCCGCGTTCGTCCTGGGAGGGCTCATACTGGCCGTCCTTCTCCTCATGTACTTCTTCGGCCCCATCCTTGCCCCCCGCAATCCCTTCACCACGGTGGGGCTGCGCATGGTGGAGGGGAAACTGAAGAGCCCGCCGTTCCCCCCCTCTCCCGAATATCCGCTGGGGTCTGACTTGCTGGGCCGCGATATCTTGAGCCTCATCCTGGCTGGCGCGCGCCAGACCCTCACCCTGGCCCTTTTGGTCGTCCTGGGTCAGGTGCTCGTGGGGACGTTGCTGGGACTTGTGGCCGGCTGGGTTCCCGGCTCCCGCCTGGATCGCCTCATCCAGAACGTGGCCGCCATCATTGCCGCGTTTCCGGCCCTGCTCCTGGCCATGATTCTCATCCTGGCCCTGGGGATTCGCCAGGGAATGAAGCCCTTCGTCATCGCGCTGATCGTGGTGGGGTGGGGGCAGGTCATGCAGGTGGTGCGGAGCGAGGTGCAGCGGATTCGCGTCCAGCCGTACATCGAAAGCGCGCGCGTGCTGGGTTTGCCCCCCGTGGAGATTCTGTGGCGCCACGTGCTGCCCAATGTGCTCCCCACCCTGATCGTGGTCGCCTCCCTGGAGATGGCGGGCGTGTTGCTTTTGCTGGGTGAACTGGGATTCGTGGGCATCTTCCTGGGGGGAGGGGCCTTCGCGGAGGTGTTCATAGGCACCGCGCCCTATCACTACTCGGATGTGCCGGAGTGGGCCGCGCTGTTGAGCAACGTGCGCCAGTACGCGCGCACCTACCCCTGGGTGGGCATTTACCCCGCGCTGGCCTTCGCCCTGGCCATTCTCGGCTTCAACCTCTTTGGGGAAGGGTTGCGGCGCCTCATTCAGGACATTCGCCTTTCCTTTGCCCGCCTGTGGAGCCGCTGGACCCTGTTAGCCGCGGTGGGCATCGTGCTGGTCGTCAACTGGGTGCAGGCGAACACCGGGCCCATTGCCATTTACCGGGAGACCGCGCGCGCCTTCGACGGGCAGGCCGCGCTCCAACATGTGCGCACGTTGGCCCAACCGGACTGGCAGGGCCGACGCATCGGCAGCCCGGGCGCGGACGCTGCCGCGGAATACGTTGCAGAACAGTTCAAGGCGCTGGGCCTGCAACCCGCGGGCAAGGGGTTCACCTACTTCCTCACGGTCAAGCGGGATTTCTTCGAGTTGACCGAGCCTCCTCAACTGGCCCTGGTGGACGATGCCGGGAACGTCATCGCGTCCCTCCGCTATCGGGAGGATTTTGCCGTGTTCCCTTCCCTGCGCTTCAACGCCGGTGAGGGGGAGGGTCCCCTCACGGTGGTGGGGTTTGGCCCCCTGAGCAAGCAGGAAGGGCGCATGGGGGTGGGCGTCTTCACCCCCGCGCTGGACAAACTCGATTCCGAGGGGAAGGTGCTCCTCTTCCTGGAGGAGATTTCCCCCACCATGTGGCGCCGCCGCCTCCAGGCCATGACCCTAATCGTGACCGACGATCCACACAAATTGCGGCGGCACTACGTGTACTCGGCCAACAGTCCCTACGCGCCCGAGTACAAGCCCATGGACGGCGCGCCCATTTTCTACATCTCCAAAGAGGCAGCAGACCGCTTGCTGGCGCGCGTGGGAGGCTCTGTCGATTACTTCCGCGGCCGGGCGCGTACCCTGGGGCCGGATGAGGTCGCTTCGTGGGAGACGAACCTGCGCTTGCGGGGCAAGATTGTAGGCAAAGTGCACAAGAAAGTGCCCGTGCGCCACGTGGTCGCCCACTGGCCCGGTCAATCGGACCAGTTGGACGAGAACCTGGTCATTGTCATGGCTAATTACGATGGCGTGGGGACGGATGAAGCGGGGCAGGTATATCCGGGAGCAGTGGACAACGCCAGTGGGGTGGCCACCATGTTGGAGATGATACGCTCCTGGAAGGCCACGGGCTACGAGCCCAAGAAGACGTTTATCTTCGTGGCGTACGCGGCCTATGGCTTTGACTACGGCAAGCCCCCCAACCCGGAGCCGGATGTGCGTCAGTTGCTGGGGGGAAAGTTCGGCTTTTCCACCTCCTTCCGCAAGGAAGCCATCGTGCGCCTGCGCGGCCTCGGGCGGGACGACCGCCTTGTTGCGGCCACGGGCGGCAGCCAGCACCTGGCCGACCTGCTGCAGCGGTCGGGCAAGCAGGTGGGCGTGACGGTGGAACGGGCGCGCGAGGGCCTGGACATCGCGGTCATCTACGAGGGGAAAGGCGCGGCCTTGCAAGGCCAGGAAGCACCCACCATTCGCCTTACGGGAGGCACGTGGTACGAGGTAGCCCAGACGCCACAAGACACGCCCGACCAGGTGCACGCCGACGCTCTGGCGAAGGTAGGGCGGGTGATCAGTTTGTTCCTGCAGGTGATGGGCAGGGAGGTGAATTACTGAGCGGGGATGGGGATGGACGGTGGTTATCAATCGTCGTCTCTTTAACTTTAAGCGACTGGGTATCGGGTATCAGGTATCGGGTATTAGGTACCGGGTATCTTGGGCGGGGGGGGCGTCAGAATACAGAAAGAGGGGCGAAAACCGCGGATTACCTCATTCCTCTCCCGCCGGCCGTTACTTGATATCCAATACCCGATATCCACTACCTGATACCCAATATCCGATACCTGAGACAAACAAGGACAGCGGCGTGGTCAGACGAAGGGAAACATGGAGCGCGATGGCCGTAGCCGTAGTGGGGTTTCTCCTCCACGCTTTGCGCGTGTACGGCACGGATGTGTCCCTGGTCGATGATGCGTTCATCTTTTTCCGTTACGCCAAGCACTGGGCCGAAGGGTATGGGCTGGTGTGGAACGTGGGCGAACCGCCCGTGGAGGGGGTGAGCAGCCTCCTGTACACCGCGCTCCTGGCGTTGGGCATGCGCGCCGGCCTCGACGTCGTCCTCTGGGCCACGGCTCTCAACCTCTTCCTCGGCCTGGGGCTGCTCGCCCTCACGTTGCTCCTGGCCCAATCTTTGGACGTCCCCCCACCGAGTCGTTACCTGGCCCCCTTGGTGGTTGCTGCCAGCGCGGACGTGGCGTTTTGGGCGGGCGCGGGCATGGACGTGATGCTCTTTGCCGCGCTCCTTGCGCTCGCTCTCTGGTTCACCGTGAGGGAACACTTTACCCTTGCGGGGGCGACCTTTGCCCTTCTGGCCATGGCCCGCCTGGACGCGGTGCCCATTGCCCTGGCCACGTGGCTCTTCCTTGTCTGGCGGCACTGGAGGGAGGAGCGCGAGAAGAGGGCGGCTTCGACCTCTATTGTCCAATCCTTTGTTTCGCCATCCTCCGCGCGCCTCCTCCTCACGTTCCTTGTGCTTTTCACCCCCTTCTACCTGGCCCGATGGGCATACTTCGGCTGGCCCCTTCCGAACTCCTACTACGCCAAGACGGGGGGCGGGCTGGCCGCGTGGCGGGAAGGCCTGCTGTATACCCGGGATTTCCTGTGGCGGCCCGAGGTGGCGACCGTGGTCGTTCTGAGCGTGCTGGGCGCGCTGTCCCGCCAAGATTGGCGGACGCGCTATGTGGGGTTGGTGGCCTTACTTTTGCTGGCCCGCGCGGTGGCTGCAGGCGGGGACTGGATGCCTCGCTTCCGCCTGATGGTTCCCCTGTGGCCACTGCTGGCCGTGCTGACCGCCGCGGGCGTTGGCACTCTCGTGCACACGTTGAACCTGCGGCGGAAGCCCTTCGCACTCTCTGTATTCTCCATCCTTATCCTCGTACTCGTGGCCTGGCCTTCGCTCACCTACATAGCCAAACGCCCCTGGAGGCTGTGGCGCCCCGTACGCCTCGTGGAACCCATGCACGCGTCCCAGTACGCGATGGGCTTGGCCCTGCGGGAGGTCGTCTGCCCTGGCGACACCATCGCCCTTCTGGCCGCGGGCGCGGCCGCGTACCTGAACGACGATCACGTGATCATCGACATGCTGGGACTCAGCGACGTGCACATCGCCCACTCGCCTCCCATTCTCTACAAGGGGGAGTGGGACTCGGGGCACACGCGGCTGGACGTGGATTACATCCTGGCCCGCGATCCCGAATGGATCCAACTGGATACTCACCTGTACCCCACCCCGGAATTCCGCTTGCGGGACTGGATGCCGCCCCAGAGGTTGTGGAACGACCCACGAGTGCGTGAGCGATACGCGTTCTATCCCTTGCGTGTGGAGGTGCCGACGAACTTACCGGAGCCGCGCTTGGGGTACATCTGGTTCCTGCATAAAAAAGGAGAGCCTACATGTGGGTCGCAATAAGGGAGGAATATCGCCCCGAGAACAGACCGCCCGGGACATCAAGCGAATGCAAGGACGATGCGATCGCCAGGTTCGGTAGCGGTTTTAGCCACGGTACCGACAGGTAATTCTACAACGAACCGGGATGAAGGCCGAGGACGGCCGATAGACCACGGACGTAGATTCTCATCCACGTCTACGACGTTTCCATACTTATCCACATACACGACATCGATAGGAAAGCGCATGAACCACATGTGCACCCCTTTACAGGGGACGATAACCAAGCCCTCTCCAGGATCCAAGCCTCTTTGCCCGATAAGCCCCTTTAGTCGGGTCCAAAATGTATCGGCTATCCTGGCTTTAGTAGCCAACACCGTTTGCTTTGTCGCGTTCTCGACGCGGGCTCTCTTGCGCTTCATGTCACATCCTACACAGGCAAACCAAAAATTTCCGGCCCCAGGTGGATATTGTGCTCGGCCATGCGTTCTACAACCCTCGGACGGATACCCGTAGGACGCAGCCTTCCAACGACTTTTCCTTCCCTGAAGCCTTCGATGTCAAAGGTGAAGATATCCTGTAAAAGAATGGTGTCTCCCTCCATGCCCAGAACTTCGGAGACAGCTACCACTTTGCGAGAGCCATCGCGCAATCGCGAGACGTGGATAATCAAATCCACGGCAGAAGAAATCTGTTGACGAATAGCGCGCAGAGGAAGGTCCATACCCGCCATCAGCACCATTGTTTCTAAACGCGCGAGTGTATCGCGCGGACCATTGGAGTGCAGTGTAGTCAGAGAGCCATCGTGACCGGTATTCATTGCCTGAAGCATGTCCAAAGCTTCACCACCTCGCACCTCACCAACGACGATTCGATCAGGGCGCATACGAAGGGCGTTGATGACGAGGTCACGTATACGGATTGCCCCCTTCCCTTCAATATTTGGCGGACGAGCCTCCAGCCGCACAACGTGCTCCTGCTGAAGTTGCAGTTCTGCCGCATCTTCAATAGTGACGATGCGCTCATCGTCTGGAATGAACCCGGACAAAATGTTCAGCAAGGTCGTTTTACCAGAGCCGGTTCCGCCGGAAACGATGATGTTCAGACGGGCTTTGACCGCGGCTTCCGCGAACTTGGCGAACTCAGGAGTTACAGAACCGAAGCGAATAAGATCGTCCATACTCAAGCGACGCCGGAAGAATTTGCGAATGGTGATGCAAGGGCCATTGAGGGCTAACGGAGGAATAATGATGTTCACGCGGGAGCCATCTGGAAGGCGAGCGTCCACCATAGGTGAACTCTCATCCACCCGACGCCCCAGTGGAGCCACGATACGCTCGACGATTCGCATCACATGATCGTCATCCACGAAGCGTACCGGGGCTTTCATCAACTTTCCCTTTCGCTCCACATATACATGCTTTGGGCCATTTACCATGACCTCCGTAATGTCGGGATCATCGAGAAGAGGTTGAATAGGGCCATATCCCAGGATGTCTGCTGCCACCATGTTCAGCAGGCGCTCTTTGTCCCGCCGGGTGGCAATGATGCCCTCCTCCGCCAGAACCTCGTCAAGAATGGGTTGAATGAGACGGCGGCCTTCCTCCATTTCCCCCAGACGCACTTCTATCTTCCTTTCCAAGAGACGCTGCTGTACGGCCTCGCGCACGCGCTGATAGTATGGAGGAGGGTCGAATGTATCCATAACAAACGTCTCAGGTTCGGGCAGGGTGAGACTCTGCCCACGCTGTAGCAGAGTGTTGGGGTCCGTCAATGCATCGGACGTATGTTGGCGTTTGAACAATCCCATGAGTTCTCCCTCACTTACTTGAAGTAGGACGGCCACAGCCACACCGGATCCCAATCGTTGTACGGATTATTGCTGATGTTGTGCTGTTCACTTCCGTCCGCGTTCATCACCCATATCTGCTTACGCCCTGTTATTCGGTTCGACCAAAACGCTATATACTTGCCGTCGGGCGACCAAGTTGGGCTTTTGTCCCATTCCCACGTGTTGTGAGTAAGACGGATCGGAGGCTTCGGGTTGAAAAAGTCGCTGCTGATCTTCCAAATCTCATCGTTGCCAGTTACTTGAGAAACAAACACGATCCATTGGGAATCAGGAGAAAAGGCAGGGGCATAGTTGATGCTACCATTATCCAACAACAGGTATTTATGTTCCCAGTTGGAGGGCACGTCCATTCTCCAAATATAGAGATTCACTTTGTTACTACTCTCTCCTGGTGCCTCTACAAACACACGCCATTTTCCGTTGGGGGCGTACTGTTGTTTTTCACGGATCTTGTCCAGGCTTTCCGGATCGGCTACCGGCCGCGCGCAGCAGCCGTTTGGCTTCATTACCCAAACCTCTTCCACGCCACGGCGATCTGTCTTAAAGGCGATCCAGCCGGGATACGCACGCAGGGGCAACGGTAGAGGCGTTGGCGTAGGAGTAGCCGTGGGTGTCGGTGTTACGGTAGGTGTAGGGCTTGGCGTGGCCGTGAACGTAGGTGTAGGGGTTGGTGTAGCGGTGGGAGTTGGAGTTATCAACGTGAACAGATATGAAAGCCGTTCTTGGGCCACACGCTTGTCCTCTACCGGAAGGCCCACAGCCAGCGCGTAGAAGTGGATGGCGCGTGGCAAATCTCCTACCTGCTCCCTCTGACGTGCAAGTTGTAGGTAACACTCGTACATCAGGCGCGCCAGGAGACCATTTCCAAATTCGGGCTCCTTTTGGATAATTCCAGCCCAGTACTTTATCGCATCTTGACACTTCTCTCGCTTAAATGATCGATACCCGCGCAGATACGTTTTCAAATCCCGGTACAGAGTCCGGGCTTTCTCATCCTGGGCCTTCAGACTAAGAGCCTTCCGCACATACTCCAGAGCCTGGCCAGGCGCGCTTTCGTCACCCGCGTCGAGTAAGGTGTGAGCATATGCCATATAGGCTTCGAAGAGATGTTCCCGTATTACGTCCTTTTGATATTTGCTGTCCTTCCGTCGAATTTCCTCGTACAATTGAATGGCAGTAATCCAGTCCTGATTGGCGTATGCCGTCTCTGCCTGTCGAAAGAGTGTCTTCAGCGTGAGTCTCGCTTCCAAGTCGCGTATGCGGCGTTGGACGTCTCTGTACCCGGGAGACTCTTGCTCAATTTGGCGAAAAAGTTGTAGGGCCTCATCATATAGTGCTTCCCTCTCAAGTTCCAAGGCTCGTGTGTACTTCTCCTCCAGAGAGCGCAATCTTTGAACCTGTTGTAGGGTCTCCTGCGCTCCAGGATAACCGGGGTTGAGGGTAAGGAGTTCGGTCAACAATGCCTCTGCGCGCGTATAATCTCCTGCGGCGAGCGCTTCCTTAGCCTGTTGGTAGAGGGCGTCCTGCCGCTGTTGAGCCTCCACAGCCATCCGAGCGGGCCCCACGTAATTCTTATAAAGGCCATATATGGTAAGCCCGAGCCCGACGAACACGATAGCAAGGATCAAAATCGTAACTTGACGGCGTGAGGGAAGGGGAAAACGTCTGGTGGGCGTGGCCGGAGCCTCCTCGACCAAGGATCGACGCAGTTCGATGTCCATCAGGACGCGCCGAATCCGATCGCTGTCGGGATAATCCTCAAGAAGTGACTGCAGCTGCTTCTGTGCTGCTTCCCATTCCCCTGCTTGAATGTGTTCTTGCGCCTTGTGCCATCGTGGATCATTCAGCAGGTCTCGGTTACTGGCATGATGCTCCATTCTTTCCTCTTTTCGCGGCTCGCTCTTTTATTTACCAAACGATGCCATTATGCGGGGCACAGCAGGACCCAATATGATGACGAACAAGGACGGAAAGATGAACAGTACCAGGGGAATCAACATTTTGATCGGCGCTTTTCGGGCCTGCTCCTCCGCCCACAGACGCCTGTGTTCACGCATGGCCTCCGCTTGGGATTGCAATGTATGAGATATACTGGCACCAAGTCGTTCCGCCTGTACGATAATGGCCACAAAACTGGATAGTTCGGGTACAGCCGTACGTTCTGCCAAATTTCGCAACGCTTCAGCCCGCGAAAGTCCCATGCGCATTTCGTACAGCACACGTTCAAACTCTTCGGTCAAAGGGTTGTGCCATTTTTCTACCACTCGGGCCATAGCTGCATCAAAACCCAGCCCTGCGTTCACACAAATGGTGAGCATGTCGAGCACGTCGGGAAGCGCCTTTCGGATGGCTCGCTGGCGACTACGAATACGACGGTTCAGCCATATGTTGGGCAGAATATATCCGGCCAATAGCCCGGCGGCTGTAAATAACAATACCTGCACAATAGCCATCCGAAGGTTCACCGTCACGAATGCTACAACAGCGGCTCCCAATGATGCAGAGAGAATGCGCAGGCCTGCGAAATCCAGCGGCGTTAGACCAAAAGGTTCCCCGGCCCGAAGGAGCCGTTCCTGCATACGAATTACGTTGGATGAGGGAGCAAAACGAGCCGCGCGCCGTATGACGCGTTGTACTGTGGGACGAATAACCCGGTCGACGAATGGATCGCGCAGTTCCAGATCACGCGCGCGAATGGAACCTCCATACGCGGCGATCACATCCCGTACATATGTACCCTCATCCCTTCGCGGCCAATAACGTATACCCAAGAAAAGAAAGAACACGGCCACCCCGGAAAACACACTGGCTAAAATTATCATCCCTTGGCTCATCATTGCCTCTCACGTGCTACAGATCGATTTCCATGGCTCGTCGCATGGCAATTTGACCGATCACCATCATCACAACGCCCAATACCGGCAACCAACGCCACTCAGGTAAGAACAAAGGAGTCAAATATCCCGGATTGAGCACAGAGATGATCACTGCCAAAATGAAAGGCATGCCTGAAATGAGATAACCGCTCATGCGTTGCTGCGCCGTCAATGCGTTTACCTCCCCTCGCAATCGCACACGTTCCTCAATGGTGCGACTTATGTTGCGGAGAATTTCGGACAAACTTCCACCAACCTCGGCTTGAATGTTGATGGCCGTAACGATCATGTCCAAGTCATCGCTTCGCATGCGCTTGGCTAAACGTTGAAGCGATTCGTTCATAGAATACCCCAACGCAACTTCACGCACCACACGCTCGAACTCTTCACTGGCCGGGGGAGGCATCTCCTTTGCTACCAGGTTAATTGCTTGGAGCATTCCGTGTCCTGCTTGCAAGGAATTCGTGATCAGCCGCATGACGTCCGTCAGTTGCTCATTAAAGGCTTGATACCGCTTCTCTATACGGCGGCTGAGCCACACGCGAGGAAGCACGCCCCCCGTTCCTGCCATGGCGGCTAAACCCAAAACAGAGCCGGAGATCATATAACCAAGGAGAGCCGACACAGCAATGATGGATACCCATAGCGACAACCACTCGACCGCAGTGAAGCGAACATTCGCCTTTTCCAACTGAGCGTCCAGAGAACGGGTGATGGATAGACGCTCGACCAGAGCGACCCAACGTTTTTTCTTTGGTTGCAAGCGCGATTCGCGCTGGCGCAACGCGGCAATACTGCTCTTGGGCAGAAGTCGCATATCCACTTGCAACGCCGCATCTGACATGAGCAAGAGATAAAGTCCCCTGAACAATGCCAGGACTGCGAGGATGCTCAATAGTACGGCACCGTATATCCCTAAATGGACCATCCCAACCTCCCCAACCAAAATTCATCCCCTTACATGGATGGTGCTACTCACAAGATCAGCATCACTAAAGCGCCGAGAACAAGATATGGGCCATACGCCATATAGTCCTTACGCCCTATCCTTCGCGTGAGGATAAGCAGAAACGCCGCTACTCCGCCGGCGATAATACCGATGACCAAGGCGACGAGCCCCGTGGGATAGCCCAACACAGCCCCAATGGCAGTAGCTAACTTTACATCGCCTGTGCCCATAGCCCCGCGACCTGCTAAGGCGATAAGCGTAAACATGCCTCCTGCCACTAAAGCCCCAAGGAACACTTGTGAGAAAGAGGGATATCCAAACACCAGGGTTCGAACGATCGCCCACACAAATAAGCCAACCACCATCTTGTTCGGAATGCGGTGAACAGAGAAATCAACAAGGGCGATAACGGCCATCATGGATATGAGGAGCAAAGAAAAAATGGCATCCTGTGGTGTGAACCGCAACGAGTGGAGTACAAAAGCCACCCCAACGAACCCACCTCCTCCAATAAGAAGACACCATACATTATCACATGTAAACTTAGGCCTTATGCCCTGGTGCATCCTGTAATAGCGAATAAAGCGGGAAGCCAAGATGGGGACCGATACCCCCAACCCAACCCCGAAGAGTACAGTAACTATCATCGTTCCCTCCACTTACCACATGCGCGGCTATTCCAGGGCTAATTTATTGTGTACATGCATCGGTGATGCAAGCAGAGCACGGAGCCGCGTCAGAATAGTTTGTTCGTTTGGTGTACGCTCCCCCGGCCCCTTTTCTGCCTTTAGCAACACACTGGCAAGGCGTTCGATATCCTTCGCCACGGCGCTTCGCTCGTTGAGCACCACCAAAGGGACACCGCGCCAAATAGATTCCATCACAGCGGTGGAGTCGTATGCAATAGTATGTTCCAACCGCTCATTGAGTAATTGGTGCAAAACACTCCTTCTAATACCTCCCGGCATCCCTGCTTTGTTCAGAACCAGGACCACATTTTCCGTCGATGTTTCTTTGTCTTTCATAAGTGCGGCATAGAACTTGACCGTCCTATGCAAGGCCAATAAATCAGGAGATGTTATCAAAAGCAATGTATCCGTCTCTGTTACCACCATTTCCGTCAGGGGATCCTGGAGTTCCCCTGTATCAATGATGATGTAGTCAAAATCTTGGCGGACCAAACGCAGGAGACTGCGCACGCGGCCGGCTTCTATATCTTTTGACTCATAATCCGTCGCCGAAGGGAGAACAAAAACTCCACTATTATGTTCCGATATGATTTGTTCCACCACCATGGGTTCTATGTCCCGGCCCGGAACAAGAATGTCCATCAACGTGTACCGGGGCATAATGGAGAACGCAGCCGCCAAATCCCCGGGCAACGTTGTTGCCTCCATTACGAGTACCCGCTTATCACTTTGCTTGTGCAAAGCCACGGCCAAATTAGTAGCCAGAATAGTCCGTCCTGTTCCACTTTTCGCTGCTAAGAGCGTGATAACCCGTCCCTTTTGTCTATGCCCCTCTCCCTCTCCTTGACGCAATGCCTCTAAAGTAAGAACACGAACAATGGTCTGCTCAAAACGTTCTGGATCAATGGGCTTGGTAATGAACCCACGTGCCCCTGCTAACAAAGAACGTTGGGCAGCATCAATATCGGCCAAGGGAAGCAAAGTGAAAACATAACATTCAGGTGCCGCCAACGAAATCTGAAAAATGGTATTTTCCAAGTCGTCCAATACAGACCCATCCAATAAGATGGCCTGAACATGCCGTTGACGAGCAAGAGAAGCCGCTTCATCTGCTCGTGCTACTGTGCCCACCAACTGAAGAACTTCTGACATCCGACATGTTTCATGCACCTCCGCTTCGACCGAGGGGTCTTGCGTCACCAGCAATATGCGTACGTGCGATGTAGCCGCGGCCATGTGATCCCTTCCCCCACTTTAGCAAACAATACAAGCATTATGCGGATTTACCCTCCTGTTCTCATGCTGAGAGTCTCTTTCTACCTTATGCTATAGTAGCACATTCCCCCGAGTCCTTGTATGGGCCATTTGGACTATCCTCACTTTACTCTCATCTTTTCCCGTGGTCGATGCGAGAATAGCATAAAAACGTGAAGCGAGGGGCCACAAGCATCATGCCCCTCGCTTCATGACCAGAATATTGAGCACTCATCCGGGAGAATCTTCTGAGTATAATACTTCCATAAGCGCTTTAAGGCCCTTCGCCGATCTCTTCTTGTGTGAGGGTGCCGGAGACGTTGGGGCGTTCGAACTCAAAACGATCTTCGATGTACTGGATGTCCACCGGCTCTACAAATGGTGCGGAGGTGTCGTCTGGTGGGCGGAGTACGTAATCGAGTGTGCCCCCTGAATCGAGCAAGTATTTCAACAGCAGTGCGTCTTGGGGGGGTACAGCTACAAGGATGGCTGAATCCAAAACGGATGTCTGTTGGTCGGGCTGGTTGTCTCCATTAGTGGCTTGTTCTACTGCCGCCAAGACTGGAGGTACGACAATCGCTTGAATGGTGACATCTTGCAACACATTGAGCGTGATCGTCTGATCGGGACTCTGGTCGCCAAAATAGAGTGAAAAAAGGATATCGACCCTATCGCCCGGTTTGAGCATTCCCACCCGGTTGAGCAAATCCTGGGCCGGCAACGCAATAACCACATGTTCTTCGGGAATAGTCAGTGCTATGTTCCGGGTTACGTTTGTAGGAGATGCCAATCGATTGAGAAGGATAACCTCGCCTTTGTTAATGTCGGTCATTACCATTTTGCCCAAGACATCTTTCACATCCTGGGCCGCGTCTTCCGGGATGAACTCGATAGGCATTTCGCGAACAGCAATCATGTCCTCCTCGACGACGGTACGCAGAGGCAAATCCTCCAGAGCGATAACCACCGGGCGAGTCTCGGTCACCGGTGCAGAGGCTCTCGTCTCAGCAGCGGAGGAAAGTACACGGTATACGAGTAACCCTGCCACGAGCGCGAACACAACACCTGCCAACATCCATAACCAACCTTTCCGTTGGCTCATTGCCTATCACCTCACTTTCTTTACCGGCTACTACCCAATGTCACGACTAAGAGCCCATAATCTGGGCCACCCCCCTCACCTAACGTAACATAACGTTCAAATCGCCCTAAGATATATTTGTCCCTCCCGCGGAAATTGAAACCCACGATGACAAACTCGGCAAACCCAGCAATGTGATAGCGAGTGTTGTGCCCCCGGTTGCGTACTGCATCGTAGATCACAATGGTTGCAGGTTGATTGACCCAACGGTTCAAACAGTTCCGCACAGAATTGCTATTCGAAACTCCTGGGTTGCCAGGTACCCACCATCCAACTTCCCACATACCACTCCACTGGGGATTACAGATGAAAAAGGCCAATTCGCGCGCGCTTGAACTTCCCCCGTTCCAATCCAACCAGCCAAAATTTCCCGGAGCAGGACGACTGCTCTTATCCCATATGCGGTACACTTGTCCTATACGGAAAGGGAATTGTTCTACAGCAATGGGGAGAAGGGAACCAGCACGCCGGATCCCGGAGAATGATGCTTCGGCACGGGCATGAGCAGTCATTTCGCGAATGCCCACAATACCCGCGAAAAAAGTAGGGAACGTACGCTCTACTTCGACACGAATGGTATTCCCGTCGACCTGTGTCCAAGCCCAGTGATCCGCGCCATTAGATCTGGCATACTGCTCGACAGCGTTATCGATGCCTTGACGTGTCCAGCGAAGGGCCAACGCCCGCGCGCCCGCCATAGCCGCGGCATCTGCTGCATATTGCATTTGTCGACGCTGAACAAGCGCATATCCCCCATCTACAGTCAGCGCCACAATACCCAATAAGATAGCAAGCACCATTACAAAAAGGACCAATGCTTGGCCCTCTGTCCCCTTGCTTAGCTTCGTTACCGTCATCTTTACACGTACATAGAGGCAGCGCATCTTCAATAATGGAATACAACGTTCGTCTGAAGTGTCCATCCTCGATTGAACACAAGGGGGACAACAGGTGAATATGGATAAGAAACGCTCACGGTCACCTCCCGTCGTGTTTGCGAGCGAGAAATTGTCACCGTGAGCGCACCGGGATCCAACAGAGTGACGCGGGATTGTGCCCACCGCCGCGCTTCATCATCACTCAGGAAAGGCTCTCCGCCGACCACTCGGGCAACTTCCAGCGCTACCGCGTTGACCTCGTGCTGCAGGTAAATCACCCGACCAATTTCGATAATACCAAAGATGAAAGTAAAGAGAACAAGCGCCACCAAAGCGAATTCCAGCGTGCTCGTGCCTTCTTCTCTTACAACATGTACTCGGTTCACCCTGCACGATCCCTTCCTCAAATGCGCCTATCGCAGTCGAACCATGGCATGAGATGCAGAAATCCGCAGCGCCCCCACTGGCAATGGTAGCATAGGCTCATACCTGTACGTGACCACTACGTTCACGGAATCGCCAGGTGCCCCCACCGTAACATTCACAGAGGCCCTGGAACGATCCAGGTTAGCCCGGGACAACGTAGAAAGAGCAGCCTGCCGGACACCGTTCGTATCCCACGGACGTTGGGCGGCAACCCAAGCAGCCTCCCGAGCACTGTGCGTTACATACATGTACGCGTACATAGCCCGCCCAATGTCAAAAACGATGGCCAGAAGAAGCAACAAGATGGGTAAGATAAGGGCAAATTCAACGATGCTCTGGCCCCGCTCTTCCCGGCCCAACATCTCGTCTGTATGCACCCCATCTCCTTTTGTACAGGATGGAAGGCTTCGCAGGGGGAGGCACGGAAAATCCCCCACGAAGCCTTCTCACACCCGTGAACACGTCGGTCGCTTACTTTACAACACGCTCGCGAGTTGCCGGAGTCGGTTAGCAATATCCTGGCCGAGTACTGTTAAAGCGCCAATGGCCACGATAGCGACAAGTGCGATAATGAGGCCATACTCTGCCAGGTCTTGCCCCTCCTCCGACAACACCCGGGCCTTCGCCGTTTCCCACATCCGCCACAAAGCCCAAGACATCTTTCACCTCCTAAAATTCATGGTTGACTTACAGCACGCCTGCGAGTTGTCGGAGTCGGTTAGCAATGTCCCGCCCCAATACTGCCAGGGCCCCAATAGCAACGATGGCAACAAGAGTAATGATGAGGCCATACTCCGCGAGGTCCTGACCCTCCTCCGGCAACACTCGGGCCTTCGCCGTTTCCCACATCCGCCACAACGTCCAAGACATATCACACCTCCCTTTGTGTGATTTGTGCTTCCCTCAGCCTGAATGTTAGACTCTCTGGAGCACATATTGATGTTTATTTCCACCTTTACCTTAATATGAAACGGGGCGCCCGACAATGGGGCGTAAGTACCATAAAGCCTATTTGTATTCGTTGAAAGACAGTGTACCCTGGTACTATACGCCAATCACGGAGGGACAACCCATGGCTAACGAGATAGGCATTCCCAGTAATTACAAGCTAGAACATCATGGCCTAACTAACCTGAATACAATATATTGGACACTCCCGACGCCTACCCTTATTGAACGCATCGTGCAGCGGCGAGAGGGAATGCTGGCCCACCTGGGGCCCGTTGTTGTACGCACAGGCCATCACACAGGGCGCTCCCCGCATGACAAGTTCATCGTGTACGAATCCTCAACCGCCGACACAATATGGTGGGGGGACATCAATCAGCCCATGACGGAAGATCTCTTCGAGCATCTCCACGCCCGCATGACGGCTTACTTCCAGGGGAAGGACGTGTTTGTACAAGATGTCATCGCCGGAGCTCATCCAAAGTATCGCCTCCCCATTCGCGTGGTTAGTGAGTACGCTTGGCACAGTCTCTTCGCACGCAACTTGTTCCGCCTTCTTCGCCCCCAGGACATACCACAACACGTGCCCGACTTCACCGTCCTGCACGCGCCCCGATTCCACGCCATCCCCGAAGAGGATGGCACGCGCTCGGAAGTGTTCATCGTCATTCACTTTTCCAAGAAACTCATTCTTATAGGGGGCACGAGTTACGCAGGAGAGATCAAAAAGTCCATCTTTACCGTTCTCAACTACCTGCTTCCACGTCAGGGAGTCCTTTCCATGCACTGTTCGGCTAATGTGGGCGAACAGGGCGATGTAGCCCTGTTCTTTGGACTTTCCGGCACAGGTAAAACCACGCTCTCCTCCGACCCGAAACGCCGTCTCATCGGGGACGACGAGCATGGGTGGGGGGACGATGGGGTCTTCAACTTTGAAGGCGGCTGCTACGCTAAGACCATCCGCTTGCGCGCGGATCAAGAACCCATCATTTGGGAAGCCACCCGTCGTTTTGGCACCATTCTCGAAAACGTGGCCATCAATCCCATCACTCGACGTGTGGATTTCGACGATGACCGTTTAACGGAGAACACGCGCGCGGCTTATCCCCTCGGCTACGTCCAAAATCACGTACCTGAAGGCCGAGCAGGACATCCGCAGAACATTTTCTTCCTCACCGCCGACGCGTTTGGGGTTTTGCCCCCTATCGCCCGCCTAACTCCCGAGCAAGCCATGTACTACTTCCTGTCTGGATATACCTCCAAACTCGCAGGCACAGAAGCCGGACTGGGCAAAGAGCCCCAGGCCACGTTCTCGGCTTGCTTTGCAGCGCCCTTCCTCCCCTTAAATCCTGTCGAGTACGCACGACTACTCGGTGAAAAGATACATCGGCACAATGTCAAGGTGTGGCTTATCAACACCGGTTGGACGGGCGGCCCCTATGGAGTAGGCGAACGAATCAAACTGGCCTACACGCGCGCCATGGTACACGCTGCTCTCGACGGAGATCTGGACGACGTACCTACCCGCCGCGATCCCATTTTTGGTCTTTACGTACCTACCCGATGCCCTGGTGTCCCCAATTCTGTACTGGACCCTCGCAGCACATGGGCCGATCCCGAGGCCTACGACCGCCAGGCACGCGAGTTGGTACGTCGCTTCCACGAGAACTTCAAACAATTCGAGGGGCGAGTTGACGCCGGCATTATCGAAGCCGGCCCCCCGAGGATAGCGTAACGCGGCACACAATGAACAGCAACAACATGTCTTCGCGGTATAAAGCCATCATCTTCGACCTGGACGGCACGTTACGAGTCTCCCGACCCCGCTTCATGGACGCGTTGTTCGACGTCATGCGGGCCCAAGGATTCGCCATAGAGAGCGCTCATTGGAAAGAAGTCGAGCGGTGGGTTCATTATTATTGGGCACGCAGTCCAGAACTTCAGCATGACCTCGAACAACACGGGGATGGCTATCCTTGGCCGCTCTTTATGCACCGCCTGCTGAAAAAGGCAGGAATCGATGCCAGCCCGGACGACGCATTACGGGTAGTTGAAGTGTTTAATGAGGTCTATCAACCGGAATCGGTGCTGATGCCGGGCGCGCGCGAAACCCTGGAACAATTACGCCACGGGGATTGGGTGGTCGGCCTTCTCTCCAACCGGCGCGACCCCTATCATGATGAACTACGCGCGCTTGGTATTGCCGAATTTTTCGATTTCACCCTTGCAGCAGGGGAAGTAGGCATCTGGAAACCGGAGCCGGGAGTCTTTCATGTGGCCCTGGAACGAGCGGGACACGTCCCCCCTGAAGCCAGTGTGTACATAGGCGATAACTACTACGCGGACGTGAAGGGGGCGCGTGCTGCTGGCATGGACGTCATTCTCGTGGATAGTCGCAACATTTTCGAAGACGTAGACTGTCCGCGAGTACGTGAGTTACCCGAAATCGTTCGATACCTGAAAGACTTCTGAATAAGGGAACACAGTCCATTCTTCCATATTGACCGAGCGCAAGGAGGAGGAGTGGGGGAAGAGGGAAGCCCACTACGCGTGCGGAGCAGTGGGAGGCTTCCCTCCTTCATCCTTCATGTATAAGCGTTCCCATGCGGCCTGCAAACGTTCCAACATCCCCACATCCACCACCAAATTCCCGTAGCGCGCGGCCACAAACGCGTCCGTAATCTCGCGAGCCTCCGCGGCCACCGAGGGAAACGCAGCAACAAAGCGCTCGAGGTGTTCATAAGGGGTCTCTGCTTCTCGCCGGGGGAGCCCCCACCGTTCGGCCAGGCGCAGCAGGTTGATGTAGATGTTGTACACCGAAAGCGCGGCCAGGAACTCGCGCCGCGGCCCGTACATGCGGAACAAGCGCACCGCCTCCTTCAGTCGCGCCCACACCCCCTGGACGCCCCGCCCGATATCCGCGGCC
>JALWHQ010000249.1 GCA_026983525.1 Anaerolineae bacterium
ACATCCCGTTGGTCCACTCTATAAACTCCTCCCGGCTGATTGTGGACCTGCCCCTCTCCTTCCGCTTCCACCGGTTTCTGTACAGAAGAACGATCACCTCCACAGGAGCTATCACGTAGGGAGCCGAAGCTGAAAGCCAGCTTCCCCATGCTGTCCTCCGCGAGATGTTCTGCTCGTTCCATACTATTGTGCTCTGATACTTCAGCCCCACGTCCTTTGCTATTCTCACCACGTCCGCGTAAACACTCTGAAGCCCCCCTTTGTTCTTGTCGAGGGGAACGTTCAGACACACCCTCCCGTCCTCTGCGAGGATCTCATGGAACCTCCTGAGGTATTTCTCCGTAAAGTGCAAATACTCCTCGTATTCGAGGCTATCCTCCGTGCTTCCGTATCTCATGCCCACGTTGTAGGGAGGGGAGGTAACTATCAGGTTCACCTTTCCCCTGACATCCCCCAGATCCACCCTGAGGAAGTCGTTGTGGAGCAGTTTTATCTGACCGTCGTCGTAGAACACCTTTTGCTGTTCATGAATCTCCCTCTTCATAACCCGTCAGGCTACTGATATATTTTATGTTTTGCTGTCCCTTCCTGCCTTACCCGGTTGCTGAGTATCTTTTATGTTTGAGGTGTTGGTCAAAACAATAATATAGGAGATATACCCACAAACAACAAAATCAACAAAACAATATATAATCTCATATAAATCTAAGACATTTACTTACTATGGAACAACCGTCAAATTTGCATAACATGTATTTACAGTGCCTCTATAATCTTCAAAATCTACTCTATCTGTTCTTGTTTCTGGAACTGGGAAGCTCCAAGTACGGCTTATTGAATTACATGTTTGAAATATTTCATCAACAGTACCGTTATTTCTATAATCTATCCTTATCTCACACCCACCACCATTATCATCAGTTATTCCAGGATCATTTACATTTATATATAAAGTACTCCATCCGGTGGCAGCAATGATATCTGGATCCCAATAACAATTCACAGA
>JALWHQ010000250.1 GCA_026983525.1 Anaerolineae bacterium
GGTCTTCTTCGATGCGAATCAAAACGGTGTCCTCGATCCAGGGGAACCAGGCATTGCTGGCGCGACACTGCGGCTACTACGCTCGGGTCAACTGGCGCAAACCCTCGTCACCGACGCGACCGGTGAGTTCACATTTGCTGATTTGACGCCGGGTTTCTATGTACTTTCTGAAGAAGATCCACCGGGTTACCGGAGCACAACCACGAATCAGTATTCTGGATTTTTCACCGCGGGCATGCTTATGGAGTGGAACTTCGGCGACTACGCCAATCGTACGTATGTGCCCGCCGTTCAGACGCCATAAACGAACGTTCGAGCGGGTGGTGAGGACATGTTCCTCACCACCCGCCCTATTCGGTGAGCAAAACAACGATGCGCACGTGGCAGTTGCTGGCAAAGGTGATTATCACCATATCTCTATCTCTTATCCTGCTGGGGAGCACGGCTCTAGGTCAAGGGAAATCACAACACCCTGCCCAAGGAGATACAACCGTGACTCCCACACCAACCTCTACATTGGCAGGGCCTTTTTCAGGCCAGACCATCGAACCGCTGAGTTGTGGCGCGCGTGTGCGAGGAACGACTAAAGATGCCCCAAGCCAAGTTTCCCAATACATGTGCCGCCCTTCGTGGGTGGAAACGGGGCCTGAACGCGTTTACTCCCTCTACCTCCGGGGACCTCAACCTATCACTGTTACACTTGCTACAGAGGATCCTCGTCTTGATCTTGACCTTTTCCTTCTCGAAGATCTCTCACCTGAGGCATGCATCGCTGGTGGAGATTCATTTCTTGTCTCAGGCCAGGAACAGGTGCCCCCTACATTGGAAGGGTTATACTTTATCGTAGTCGATGGCTTCAACGGAGATGCTGGGGCATACACCTTAAACGTGGAGTGTCCCCTGGGCCCTTTCGCCACCCCTACCCCTACACCCACAATGACGCCGACGCCAACAGCGACTCCATCGCCCACGGCTACGCCCACACCATCGCCCACACCTACCC
>JALWHQ010000251.1 GCA_026983525.1 Anaerolineae bacterium
GGTGGTGGCGTGGTGGGAGGCGGTATCGGGGTGAAAGTGGCCGTAGGCGGAAGGGAAGTAGGGGTAGCGGGCAAGGGTGTTGGCGTGGGTAAGGCCGTAGGGGTCAACGTGGGAGTGGGTGTTGGGGTATACGTGGGAAGAACGGGAATAACAGGCGAGGGTGGAGCAACCGGCGTTGGGGCAGGGACGACCCGCGTCAAACACCCACTCAGAAGCAGGGCAAGCATCCCCGTGAGGAACAAATTGACATATCGTCCCCGCATGTATAGCCCTCATATCATGCCGTGTCCCACGTAGCGAAGCGAGTATACCACACCCCCTTACTTTTTGCCACATAACAGAAGTTTCGCTATCATATCCTTCGCTATTTTACAGAAATGACCAATGGGGTATCTTTTCCGATGCCAAAAAGGGAATATCTCCCTGTAAATTCTTCTACACACGGGTAGGAGGTCAACATGCGTGTCATTTTGCTGGATGAAGTGGAAAACCTGGGCAAGCCGGGAGACGTGGTCGAGGTCAAGGACGGATATGCTCGAAATTACCTCATCCCGCGCGGGCTGGTAAAGCCGGCCACCAAAGGGGCGTTGAAGCAAATCGATCAGATCCGTATGGCGGCGGAGAAACGACTGGCCCGCGAGCGTGGCCGGGCGGAGAGCATCGCTGCCGTCTTAAAGGAGACGGTTATCGAGTTCCGAGTGCGCGCGGGAACACGCAACCGCCTTTATGGTTCCATCACCTCCACGGACATCGCACAGGCCATTGAGGAGAAGACGGGTGTCGAGATCGATAGGCGTACCATTGGGTTGGATCGCCCCTTGCGCCAACTTGGTGAATACATCGTGCCTGTCCGCCTGATGGCTGGCGTAATAAGCGAAGTCAAGGTGCGTGTGCTCAACGAAGAAGGTGAAATTCCCGAAATTCCCGATTGGGAGGAAGCGGAAGAAGGGGGTGAAGTTGTAGCAGAAGCCAAAAGCGAACCAGACGCCTTACAAGCGTCTGGGCAAGAAGGTGCACAGGTTCCTGTGCAGGAACAGAAATAAGAGCATCTCGGGGGGTATTATGTCCAAACGTGCAGGGATAGTGCTCCTGGCCATTGTATTGATCCTAATCTTGGCCGGATGTGGACGGAAGAAAGGGCCGACGCCCGTGCCTACAGTGGCCGGAGCCACGGTTATTCCCTTAACACCCACTCAAGGACCTACTGTGCCAGCACTTCCTAAGTACCTCCCTACGTCCGCACCTACCCCGGCGTCGACCGTTCCACCTACACAACCAATGCTTGAGGCGACACCCCCTACCATAGAGGTACTAACGATTGGAGTAACTCCTACAGTGGTGGAACCGCGTGTGGAAGTAGTTGTCAATCAGGCTATCGGTTATAACGGCCCTGGAGAGACATATACGGTTATCGGCTTAGCAAGGGCGGGGGACCAGTTGATTGTGGAAGAACGGTCGCCGGATGGGAAATGGTTGCATGTGTGTTGTTTTGCCGGCCGTCCTGGGTGGATTGCTTTGCAAGATGTACGGCCACTCACCGATCTTGACCAAGTGCCTGTGGCCTCCGTAATTCCTCAGCCCCCCGGCGCTTCTCCCCTGCCTTCGCCGACACCTATGGGTGAATAAAGGATGCCAATTTAAAAGCCTCCGGGATCATCAAAATCTCGGAGGCTTTTTAACCTGCACTTCTCTATACCGGCCTTCTAATTGACTGACGAGACTTTGTCCTCGGGGGATGGCCGTACGGGAAGGGTAGAGGGAGAGAAGCGCTTTTCTGTACGCCGGGTGAAGCCCGGCCCCCAGAACAACCTCTCCCTCCTCCCGCTCACCACAACCGCCCGTGAACGCCATGTGGATTTGGTGGTCAGCCGGCTTCTTTTCGTATAATCTTTATGGGCGGAATAGAAGGATAGAAGATAATAGGTTTGTAATATCATGCGGGTGTTGGCCATATCGGACAAAATAGTGCCCCAATTGTACAGCGATCAAGTGATCGCCGTTACTGGCCGCGTTGAGTTGTTGCTTTCGTGTGGGGATCTCCCCTTTTATTATCTCGATTTCCTGGCGACCACCCTTAATGTGCCCTTTTACTTCGTTTTTGGTAACCATCCATTGGACGCCCGAACTCGCCCGCGTATCCCCCATGGAGCTAACCTGCACCGACGTGTTGTTTTTCACGATGGATTGCTCATTGCTGGCCTCGAGGGCTCCCGACGGTACCGCCCCCGCGCGCCGTACCAATACACCGAGGGGGAGATGCGCCTCCATTGCCTTTCCTTGACTCCCCGCCTCTTGTGGAACCGGTTGGTATATGGCCGTTATTTAGACGTGTTGATCACCCACGCGCCCCCTCGTCACATTCATGACGCCGAAGATCTGGCCCATCAAGGGTTTCAGTGCTTTCGTTGGTTTATGCGGGTCTTTCGTCCTCGCTATTTGCTGCACGGCCATAAGCACGTATATCGCCGGGACGAGCAAACGGTGACTCAATTTGGGGATACCACCGTCATCAACGTTTATCCATATACTGTGATAGATCTTGAACCTGCGCCGCGGCGTGTGCTCCGTCGACAAGTCTCGGAAAAGACGAGGGTATTTTGGCAAGCCGTGGTCGCGCGTTGGGAAACCTTCGTTGGTGTGTCCGCGATTCCAAAAGAAGAGGAAACGACATCATGAGTAAGCCGCCTCTGGTGATTGTGTTTGGCGGACAACGGGTGACATCGGAGAGTTCTTTGTACGCGAGCGCGTACCGACTTGGGCAGCGCTTAGCCCAGGCAGGATACATGGTGGGGAGCGGAGGCTACCAGGGGACCATGGAGGCCGTGAGTCGAGGGGCTGCCGAAGCAGGGGGGCACGTGGTCGGCTACACGTGTGACATTTTCACTCAGGTCACGCCCAATCCCTGGTTAACAGAGGAACGGCCGACTCCCACCCTCACGGCCCGCATCGAACGCATGGCCCGCGAGGGGGACGCGTTCATCGCCCTTCACGGCGGAATTGGCACGCTGGCGGAGATAACGGTCGTCTGGAACTTACTCCTTCTTGACACGTTGGGGCCCAAGCCCTTCCTCCTTGTCGGTCCGGAGTGGCAGCGGGTCATTGCCGCCTTTCGTGAACACACCCAGATGGGCAGCAGCGCGTTCACTTTGGTAACGCTGGTCCCCACGGTTGATCTCGCGCTTGCATACCTGGTGGAACGGATTCCCCCTCGGTAGGGGGCTTACAATTTTCTCTCCTCTTTTACGGAATTTTCTGTTGACGAGCGCCCTTTTCCTTCGTATAATGGAGGAGGATAAACGTTTAACCAATTCGCCTGGCATCGCGTGAAGTTTTTTGAGCGTTGGGTGAAACGTTTAACCGATCGGGATAGACTATGGCCACCATCCGCGACGTAGCCAAAGAAGCCGGCGTCTCCATCGCCACCGTCTCCTACGTGCTGAACAACACCAAGCACGTGAGCGAGGAGACGCGGCGCCGCGTGCTGGAAGCCGCGCGCAAGTTGGGCTATCGCCCCAGCAACATCGCCCGCGGGCTGCGCGCCCGCCGTTCCCACGCCCTGGGCTATTCCTGGCGGCCCATGCCCGGCGGCGAGATCAACGTCATCCTCGACACCTTCCTCGAGAGCATGGCCATTGCCGCCGCCCGCCACGATTACCACATCATCGCCTATCCCACCACCACCGAAAGCGACGAAGTGCAATTCTACCGCGACCTGGTGGAAGCGGAGCGGGTGGACGGGTTCGTCCTCTCCAACACCAATTATGACGACCCGCGCATCCGCTTCCTCCTGGACGCGGGCGTGCCCTTCGTGGCCTTTGGCCGCTCCAATCCCGATTGGGACTTCCCCTGGGTGGATGTGGACGGCGCGGCGGGGATGCGCAAGGCCGTGGAGCACCTGGTCGGCCTGGGCCACACCCGCATCGCATTCATCGCCTGGCCCGAGGGCTCCCTTTCGGGCGAGGAACGCTTGCGCGGTTACCTGGAGGGCATGGAGGCCGCGGGGCTGAGCATCGACGAGGCCTGGGTGTTGCGAGGGGAGATGCGGCATGAAGTGGGGTACGAGGCCGCGCGCGTGTTCATGCGCCTCCCCGCGGCCCGCCGCCCCACAGCCATCATCGCCGTCTCCGACCTCATGGCCGTGGGCGCGATGAACGCCCTGGCCGACATGGGCATTCGCGTGGGCCACAGCGTGGCCGTCGTCGGCTTCGACGACATTCCCATGGCCCGCTACCTGCGCCCGCCCCTCACCACCCTGCGCCAGCCCATCGCCGACATCGGCGAAAAAGTCATCGACATGCTCATGAAACACCTGGCAGGCGAGGAGCCTGAGCAGTGTCATGTGTTGGTGGAGCCTGAGTTGGTAATACGAGCCTCAACAATGCCCGATACCTGATACCCAATACCCGATACTTGGTACCCGATATCAGGTATCAGGTATCAGGTATTGGATATTCCACGGAGGTCTTTGTGAGCGACCTGGTGTTCGACGCCGTCATCTTCGACCTGGACGGGGTGCTGACCGACACCGCGGAGTATCACTATCAGGCCTGGAAGCGCCTGGCCGACGAGGAGGGGATCCCCTTTGACCGCAAGAAGAACGAGCAACTGCGGGGCGTTTCCCGACGGCGGTCGTTGGAGATTCTATTGGACGGGCGGCAGGTTTCAGAGGAGAAGTTCGAGGAGATGATGGCCCGCAAGAATCGCTATTATCGGCAACTGTTGCAGAACCTGACGCCCGCGGACCTGCTCCCCGGCGCGTTGGACCTGGTGCGCGCGCTGCGCCAGCGCGGCATCAAGGTCGCCATCGGCACGGTGAGCAAGAACGCGCCCCTCATCGTCGAACGGCTGGGCCTGGAACGCGAGGTCGACCTGGTCGCGGACGGCCACGCGGTCGAGCGCAGCAAGCCCGCGCCCGACATCTTCCTCTACGCCGCGCATCGCCTGGGCATCCCCGCCCACCGCTGTGTGGTGGTGGAGGACGCGGCCGCGGGCATCAACGCCGCGCTGGCCGCGGGCATGTGGGCCGTCGGCATCGGCCCCCAGGAGCGGGTGGGCCACGCGCACGTTTTCTTCCCCGACCTGGCCCACGTCACCGCGGACACCTTCATCGCCGCGCTGGCCGAGGCCCAGCAACAGGCCAGCCTCTGGACGGTGAGCGAGACCACGCTGGATCCCACGCGCCTCCCCGCGCAGGAAACGGTCTTCACCGTGGGCAACGGCTATGTGGGCACGCGCGGCACGTTCGAGGAAGGCTACCCCGGCCGCGAACCCGTCACCCTCGTCCACGGCCTGTGGGACGACGTGCCCATCGTCTTCACCGAACTGGTGAACGCTCCCAACTGGACGGGTGTGGACATCCTCGTCAACGGCGAGCCCTTCCGCCTGGACAGGGGCACCCTGCTGGCCTACCGCCGCGACCTGGACATGCGACAGGCCGTGGTGCGCCGTTACGTCCGCTGGCAGAGCCCCAAGGGGGATGTGGTGGACATCTACGCGGAGCGCTTCGCGGCCTGGGACGATCCCCACGTCCTGGCCCAGCGCGTCTGGGTGACCCCCGTCAATGCCCCCGTTGAAATTCGCGTGACCCCCTACCTCTCAGCCTGGGTCTCCAATCCCGAGGTCATGCACTGGCAGCGGGTGGCCGAGGGGGAGGGCTGGGTGCATGTGCGCACTCGCCACAGCGCGCGCGACGTCGTCGTCGGCCACACCCTCACCCCCTGGGGGAAGGAAGTCGCCGCGCGCGACGGGTTCGTCCTGCCTGGTCAGTGGGGCGAGGCCCTGGTCTGGCGCCTCGAGCCTGGCGAGTTCGCGGGCCTGGATCGGCTGGCCGCGCTGGTCACGGATCGGGAGGCAGTGGAGCCCCAACGCGCGGTGCAGGACATCCTCGCGCGCGCGGGCGAGGATGGCTACGACACCCTGCGCGGCCGCCACACGGCTGCCTGGCGCGACCTGTGGCGAGTCGCCGACATCGAGATCGAGGGGGACGAGGACGCGCAGCGGGCCGTGCGCTTCGCGCTTTACCACCTGCTCATCGCCGCGCCCCGCCTCACCGAGCGCACCAGCATCGGCGCCAAGACCCTAAGCGGCTTCGGCTATCGCGGGCACATCTTCTGGGACACGGAAATCTTCATGCTCCCCTTCTTCACCTTTGTGCAACCTGAGAGCGCCCGCCGCATGCTCATGTACCGCTACCACACCCTGCCCGCGGCGCGGCGCAACGCGGCCGCGGGCGGTCACGAGGGCGCGCGCTACGCCTGGGAAAGCGCGGAGACGGGCGACGAGGTGACCCCTCGCTGGACCCCAGGCCCCGATGGCCTGCCCATTCGCATCTGGTGTGGCGACATCGAACTGCACATCAGCAGCGACATCCCCTACGCTATCTGGCGCTACTGGCAGGCCACGGGCGACGACGCGTTCATGCGCGAGGTGGGCGCGGAGATCATCCTGGAGACGGCCCGCTTCTGGGAAAGCCGTGTGGAGTGGAACGAGGAGAAGCACCGTTACGAGATCAACGATGTCATCGGGCCTGACGAGTACCACGAGCACGTGGACAACAACGCCTTCACCAACGAGATGGTGCGCTGGCACCTGGAGCGGGCGCTGGAGGTGATGAACTGGCTGGAGAGGGAGGCGCCCTCGCGGGCGCACGTGCTGGCGACGCGGTTGGAGATCACCCCCGCACGGCTGGCCCGCTGGCACCACATTCGCGAGCGCCTGTTCGTGCCCCACGATCCCCAGACCGACCTCATCGAGCAGTTCGAGGGCTTCTTCGACCTGGAGGACATCGACCTGCGCGCGTTCGAGCCGCGGCACCAGTCCATGCAGGCCATCCTGGGCATTGAGGGTGCGAATCGACGCCAGGTGCTCAAGCAGCCTGACGTGCTCATGCTCCTCTACCTGTTGCCCGACCGCTTTGGCCCGCGCGCGCTGGAGGTCAACTGGGACTACTACGCGCCGCGCACGGATCACACCCACGGCTCCTCCCTGGGGCCTGCGGTGCACGCGGCTCTGGCCGCGTGGCTGGGCAAAACCGAGGAGGCGTACGAGCACTTCATGCGCGCGGCCACCATGGACCTGGTGGATTCCCGCCACAACACCGCGGACGGCATCCACGGCGCGGCGTGCGGCGGGGTGTGGCAGGCCATCGTCTTCGGCTTCGCGGGCCTGCGCCTCACCCCCGACGGTTGGACCCTATCCCCCCACCTGCCGCCCCACTGGCGACGGGTGTCGTTTCGGTTCTACTACAAGGGAGAGTTGCAGGAGGTAGAAGTGAGGCAAACAGACGATGAAAGGTAGACGATAGACCATGGTCATCGTCCATCGTCCATCGTTCATGGTCTTCCAACCCTGAAAGGAGGTGAAACTTAGCCCAATACCCGATACCCAATACTCAGTACCAAATACCCAACCCGAAAGGAGGAAGGTGCCATGCGTCGGTTCAAGTGGTTTCCCATTATCACCGCGTTGCTCATTCTGAGCATCGTCAGTGCGGCGTGCGCGACGCCCACGCCGGAGGTCAAGGTCGTCAAGGAGACGGTCGTCGTCACCAAGGAGGTGGAAAAGGTCGTCACCAAAGAGGTGGAGAAGGTGGTCACCAAGGAAGTGGAAAAGGTGGTGACCAAGGAGGTCGAGAAGGTTGTGACCAAGGAGGTGGAGAAGCCGCGCACCGAGGTGCGCCTCTCGGGGTGGACGGCCAGCCCTGAGGAGGAGAACCTGCTGCGCGCGCTCCTCTACGAGTGCAGCTTGCAGAACCCCGACATCCTGGTCAAGTACGAGCCCATCCCCTCCGACTACTGGGCCAAGATCAAGACCATGGTGGGCTCGGGCACGGAACCCGACATCTACTACATGGACATCTTCCAGTTCCCCTTCTTCGCCACCCAGGGCGTGCTCCAACCCATCGACGACTACATGGCCAAGGAAGGGGTAAGCCGCGACGAGTTCCTCGACACCCTGATCAACGCCTTCACCTGGGAGGGCAAGACCTACGGCATCCCCAAGGACTTCAACACCCTGGGCCTGTTCTACAACAAGGACCTCTTCGACCAGGCGGGGGTGGACTACCCGACCAACGACTGGACGTGGGATGACTTGAAGGCCGCGGCGCAGAAGATCACGGACGCCACGGGTGTGGCGGGCTTCTCCGTGCCGCCCGATCCTGGCCGGTTCCCCATCTTCGTCTTCCAGAACGGCGGCCAGATCATGAACGACGACTTCACCGACACCCTGCTGGATTCGCCCGAGGCCATCGAGGCGGGCAAGTTCTACACGGGCGCCCGCGCGGAGGGCTGGGCCATCATCCCGCAGGATGTGGGTGTGGGCTGGCAGGGTGAGGCCTTCGGCAAGGGCGACGTGGCCATGGTCCTCGAGGGCGGCTGGATGGTGCCCTACCTAACCAACCAGTTCCCCGATCGCAACTACAGCGCGGTGCACCCGCCCGCGGGCCCCAAGGGCGAGGGGAACCTGGTCTTCACCGTGGCCTACGTCATCTCCAAGAATTCCAAGAACCCCGAGGCCGCGTTCAAGACCATCGCCTGCCTCACCTCCGAGGAGAGCCAGGTGAAGGTGCTGACCTCGGGCTTCGCGCTGCCCTCCCGCAAGGCCCTGCAGAGCCACGAGTACCTCCAGAACAACCCTGTGGCCAACGCCATCTTCACGGGCGCGGAGTTCGCCACCCCGTTCATGTGGGGGCTGAAGGGCGAGACCGTGAACCAAGCCATGGCCCAGGCGCTGGAGCGGGTCTACCTGGAGGGCATGAGCGTGGAAGAGAGTTTCAAGCAGGCGGCCGAGGAAATTCGCGCCGCGTTGAAGGAGTGACCTCCTCCTGCTGGAGCGCGGGGGCAAGGGGGGAAACCCTCCCCTTCCCCCGCGCGGTCGGGGCAAGGTGCACACATTGTAGGGAGAAAGTGGGTTCTGGGCAACCTGGGATGTGTGATGCGTAAGGCGTAATTCGTAATGCGTAATACGTAACGCATTCTATACATTCTATATGCGTCGCGCATCACGGATTACGCATTACGTATTACGAGCAAGGAGGCCGCTGTGACGTACACCTGGCGCCGTAAACTGGCCGACTGGCTCACGGCCTACGTGTTCATCCTGCCTGTGCTTCTGGGGTGGGGGATCTTCGTCGTCGTGGCCCTGGTGATGAGTCTCTACTTCTCCTTCACCTCTTTCAACCTGCTCAAGCCCCCGCAGTGGATTGGGCCTGTGAATTACGCGCGCGTGCTTCAGCACCCCGACTTCTTCCGCTACGCGGTGCCCAACACGCTGAAGTACTCCGCGGTCGTGGTGCCCGCGCAAACCGTACTTAGCCTCATCTTCGCCTTCGCCCTGGATCAGAAAATCCGCGCCCGCGACTTCTTCCGCACCGCCTTCTACCTCCCCTCGGTGACCTCCTCTGTGGTCATCGGCATCATCTTCGTCTGGCTCTTCTCCCCCAAGGGGGTGATCAACCAACTACTGGGGCTGGACGTGAACTGGCTGTACAACGTGAAGACTGCGCTCCCCACCATCATGATGGTCAACATCTGGTCGACTACGGGCACCATGATGCTCATCTTCCTGGCGGGGCTGCAAGACATCCCTTCGGAACTCTATGAGGCCGCGGCCATCGACGGCGCCAGCCGCCCCCAGATGTTCCGTTACATCACCATTCCCCTGCTGCGCCCCGTGATCTTCTTCGTCGTCACCCTGGGCATCATCGGCACCTTCCAGGTGTTCGACCAGATTTACATCATGACCAAGGGCGGGCCGCTGAAGGCGACGACGACCATCGTGTACCTGATTTACTTCTGGGCCTTTGGTGATGTCACGCCCGACATGGGCCGCGCGTCCGCGGCCGCGTTCATTCTGGCGGTGGCGATCTTTGTGGTCACTATGGTGCAGCGACGATTTCTGGAACGGGAGGAGGTGTGAGATGACGACCGCGCGGCCAACTGTCGTCTGGGAGCGTTCCCTCTGGGATCGCCTGAAGATGCCCATTTTCTACGCGCTGCTCATCGCCTGGACGGTGCTGGCCATCATGCCCTACTGGCTGACCATCGTGTTCTCCTTCATGCCCAAGACCGCGATTTTTGACCCGCCGCGGCTCTGGCCCAAGCCCTTTACCCTGGAGAACTATCGCGTGGTGCTTACCGCGTTCGACGAGTTCCCCCTCTGGCTGCGCAACAGTTTCCTCTTTGCCCTGGCCGCGACGGTGCTGCGCGTGTTCTTCTCCGCCCTGGCAGGGTATGCGTTCGCGCGCATGCGTTTCCCTGGGCGGGGTGTGCTTTTCTCCCTGATACTGGGATCAATGATGGTGCCCTTCGTGGTGACGGTCGTCCCCCTCTACTGGATGGCAGTGAAGTGGTTCCACATCTACGATACGCTGTGGGGGTTGATCATCGTCTGGACGAGCGGGAGTTTCTCCTTTGGGGTGTTCATGATGACCCAGTTCTTCAAGCAGATTCCGCGCGACCTGGAGGAGGCCGCGTTCATTGACGGCGCGAGTTGGTTCACCCTCTTTTTCCGCGTGGTGCTCCCCCTGGCCCGCCCCGCGCTCCTGGCTTTGGCCATCTTCTCCTTCCAGGGCAGTTGGAACGACTTCTTCCTCACCTTGATCATGATGCAGTCGCCCGAGAACTTCACCCTGCCCCTGGGCCTGGCCATGTTCCGCTTCCAGTACTACGCCATCTACTCCAACGTCCTCGCGGGCAGCATCTTCAACTCCCTGCCCATTATCATCATCTTCTTCATCTTCCAGCGCTACTTCGTGGAGGGCATCGCCTACACGGGGCTGAAGGGTGTGTGAGGATAGAACCTCCTGTCCTTCAAATTTCCTCTGCTTCCTCCAGAACAGCCTTGATAACCGAATCGCTGATGCTAAACCCGCGCTCGCGCAGGCGTTCCACCTCTTCCTTGAGGGATGAGATATATCCCGCTCGCTTGGCCCGCAGGAGGATGCCCAGCGTCCCGATCTTGTTCAACCCCAACTGGCTGACCTTCCGCCTTCCTTTTCGTTCATCCATCAGCGCCCAGTCCGCGCCCAACTCGATAGCCAGCACAATGGTCTCGGCCTCGCCCAGGTCCAACTCATCCAGAAGCACTTCAACGGCCAGACGATCTCGCACTTCAACCACCTCAATCCAATCTGCAGCCAAGACCTCGCGCTTGGCTCCGCCCTCCTCCTTTCCGCGGATAACGGCTTCTTCGTAGACAGCGCGAGGAATGTAGATGTGCCCGAAGAGCCGCTTGAGAAGGTCGAAATGTCCGATGGATGCCAGGCCGATAAGCGGGGTCGTGTTGGAGACGACGATCATTTTTTGGACACAGCCTCCAGTTGGCGTGCGGCTTCGAACTCTTCAGCCAACTCCTGAGGGGAGTAGTCCACGTACGCGACTTTGCGTTCCCGCAGCAGTTCCAGGAATTCCTGTCGTGAGATGCCCAGAAGACGAGCGGCCTTGCCAGAGGAAATGGTGCCCTCGACAAAAAGGGAAATCACCAACCACTCGCGCACGCGCTGTCGTAGCCGCGACTCATCATACCCATATTGCAGTAATTCCGAAGGCAGGCTGAGTGTGACCTGAACCTCTGACATGTAGCAAACCTCCTCGTGCCTACGCTATACCAAACGTTCTCCGTCCGTTCACATTATACCTCTCATGCGGTGTTCTCCACGATGGTAGCCGTCGCCATCCCGTAGCCGATGCACATGGTCTGCAACCCATAGCGGGCGTTGTAGCGACGCATGGCGTGGACCAGGGTGGTCATAATGCGCGCGCCACTCGCGCCCAGGGGATGCCCCAGGGCAATCGCGCCCCCGTGCACGTTCACCTTGCTCAGGTCGACTTCGGTTTCCCGTTGCCAGGCCAGCACCACCGAAGCAAAGGCCTCGTTCACCTCGAAGAGGTCGATGTCGCCCAGGGAGAGGCCCGCGCGCTCCAGCACTTTGGAGGTCGCGGGGATGGGGCCTGTGAGCATGAGTTCGGGGTCGCTGCCCACTGCGACGCGGGCCACAATGCGGGCCATAGGGGTGAGCCCAAAACGTGCCAACGCTTCTCCCGAGGCCACTAATACAGCGGCCGCGCCGTCGCTGATTTGACTGGCGTTGCCCGCGGTGATCACGCCATCGGGCTTGAACGCGGGCCGCAGTTGGGCCATCTTCTCCCTGTCGGGCTGAAAGCGGATGCCCTCGTCCACCGTCACTTCCCGCGTCTCCCCGTCCACATTCACCTGCACGGGTACAATCTCGTCGCGGAAGTAACCCGCCCGCGTCGCCCGCGCCGCGCGCACGTGACTCTCATACCCCAGGTCGTCCAACTCCTCGCGCGTGAGCCCCCACTTCTCCGCGATCATCTCCGCGGAAATGCCCTGGTGCAGGATGCGGTAGGGGAAGTTGCGGGGCCAGGCCTCGCGCGGCCAGTCGCTCATCATGGGCACGCGGCTCATACTCTCCACGCCCCCCGCGATGACCAGGTCGGCGTCGCCCGCGCGTACCGCCTGGGCCGCAAAGTGGATCGCCTGCTGGCTGGAGCCACACATGCGGTTCACGGACACGCCAGGCACCTCGACGGGGAATCCCGCCTTGAGCAGGGCCAGCCGGGCGATGTTGCCCCCCTGCTCGCCCGTCTGGGTCACGCAGCCCCAGATGACATCCTCGACAGCGTCGGCGGGGATGCCCGTGCGGTCAAGAAGCGCGCGCAACACCAGCGCGGAAAGGTCAACAGGATGGACGGGATGAAGCGCGCCCGTTTCCTTTCCCTTCCCGACGGGGGTACGCACCGCGGCCACAATGTATGCTTCTCGCGCCATGTTACCTCCCGGTGAACTTGAGGGGTGGATTTGACACACGTTTCCCATTTCGTGCGCCCCTATTCTATCATTGGGAACGTTCGATTAGAAAAATGGGCGGAGGGAACCCCCATGCATAAGAGGTACGAGGTGGTCGTCGTGGGCGCGGGGCCGGCGGGATGCAGTACGGCCCTCTTTCTGGCGCGCCATGCCCCCTCCCTGGTCCCCGATCTTCTCGTGGTGGAAAAAGCACGCCATCCCCGTCCAAAGCCGTGCGGTGGCGGCATCACCATCATTGGCGAGCGGGTGCTCCGTCACCTGGGTATTCGTTGGCCGATGGACGACGTTCCCGCAGTGTGGATTCGGCGGATGCGCCTGCGTTACGATACCCAGGAGTTCACCTGGGATGTGCCGGGGGTCTTTCGCGTGGTCGAACGCCCTCTCTTCGATGCTGCGCTTGTGAGGCACGTGCGAGCGGCCGGGATCGAGGTTTGGGAAGAGGCGCCTGTGACACGCCTGGAGCGCCGGGACGGATGGTGGGTGTTGCGTACCCCGCGCGGGGAGATTGAGGCCCGTATCGTTGTGGGAGCCGACGGTTCCAACGGCATCGTCCGCCGGGCGGTTGTTCCCCAGGGCAAAGCGCGACGGGTCTCGCGCATCGTTGAAGTGTGGACGCCCGCGACCGACGCCACAGGCCGTGAAGTGCATCGGGGGAAAACGGCCCTGTTCGATTTCTCCGTCATTCGTTCGGGGGTGCAGGGCTACGTGTGGGATTTTCCCATGATTCGGGATGGGGAACTTTGGGTGAACCGGGGGGTATTTGACAGCCGGGTATGGCCCGGGCGACCACGGGCGAACTTGCGAACGGAGGCGGAAAGGATGATGAGCGCCCGTGGGCTTCGGCTTGAAGACTACGGCCTAGTCGGCCACCCGGAGCGGTGGTATCACCCGCGGGGGGTATACAGCGCGGCGGGCGCAGTACTGGTGGGCGACGCTGCAGGGGCCGACCCCCTATTGGGTGAGGGGATCAGCATGGCCCTGTGGTATGGGGAGACGGTCGCGCCGTGGATCGTCGAAGCCCTGGAAAGGGGGGACCTTTCCTTTGCCGATTATGGGCGGCGCCTGGCTGCCAGTGATTTGGGCAAGCACTTGACGTTGCGACTGCGGCTGGCCCAGTTTGCCTACGCGCGCGGGGATCGCTTCATCCGCTTCTGGTGGCGATGGCTGGGGCGCTTCCTGGCCTGGTATGCGGGACGGGTGCGCCAACAAATGGCCGAGGAGGGGTTGGGTAAGGAGTAGAGCACAGAAATTAAGTGGCCCAAGTCACGATGGGCCATAGACGACAGACGATGGCTATAAATCGTCATCCATCGTCTGTCGTCCTCATGTCCAAGTTGGCCTTCTAACCTCGTTCAAAGAGAGATTCCAGAAGTCCAACTCGTTACATCTTTGAAAAGCCCTGCCTCTACTTGATGGGGGGCAGGGCCGTCCAGTCGTACCCAATTTCGGGGTCGTCGTGGGGGATGCGCCCCTCGTCCTCCGGATCGTAGACGCGCGACGTGATATAAAACAGATGCGCCTCCCCGCTAAGTACCTTGACCCCGTGCGCCACCCCCGGGGGGATCTTCAGGACAATGGGGTCATAATTATCCCCCATGTAGACTTCCTGCAGGACTTTGTAGGTGGGGGAGTCCGGTCGCATGTCGTAGAGGACGGCCTTTACGTTCCCGATGGGCACGTACCACCAGTCCACCTGCTTTTGGTGAATGTGCCAGGCTTTGGCGACACCCGCGAACATGCGACTGTGGCTCCACTGGCCAAACCCTTCGCCGAAGAAATCATCGGTGACGCGAATGATTTCGCGGAAGAACCCGCGCGCGTCCCGGTGCGTCACAAGGCGCTTGATCTCCACCCCTTCGATAGTCGGTTTTTCTGCCACCGTCGTCACCCTCCACGTGCGAAGATAGATGTCTACACCAGCACTCGAGGGAAGCACACGCGAGGCCACCGAGACCTGCGGATCTCGATGGCCTCGCGCTAAAGATACGCTACGCCAATAGCGCCCACATTCTACTACCGAGCGCCGGGTTTTCCAATCCCAACGGGCGGTTTATTCGATGGGCGTCCACCGATCGCCCAGGCGCTTCATCACTTCGGGCATGGTTGTGTACTCCATCTCTTCCATGGGCAAGCGATGGGGTTCGAAGGGTCCGTGGCGGCGGAGGTAATCGGCCGCTTGATTCGCCAGCCGTCGCGCCTCGTCGAAGGAGGGATCGTCGAACATGTCGACCGGCCCCACCAACCTGCCGTCGGCAATCTGGAAGCCGAGAGCGACGACGCGCGGCGGTCCGTCGAAACGGCTTGGATTGGCCTCGTGCAGGGCCACGGGCATGAGCGGCCCATGGTGCGACCCGCGCATCCATCCTTCGACGATGTGGGGGAAGGCGAAGGGCTCGAGCACCTCGCCCACGGCCGGGAACTGGCTCTGGCATCGGACGATGAGCACGGGGTCGTCCTTGCCCACGTAACGCCCGGCAATGAGCGACAGGCGCTCGGTGGAGGAAACGGCCGCAATTTCTCCGGTGTTGCGGCTGAACACCCGCTTTACCGCATAGCGAGCAGGCGCGCCGATGAATACCAGCAAGTCGTACATCTCCTCAGGGCAGTCGAAGGTGATGGCCTTGTGCTCCTTGACGTCCTGCACCTCGAAGCGGAATCCCTTGTGCATGGAGGGGGAAATGACCAGCCCGGCGGTGTTGAAGGGGTCGGCAAACATGCGATAGAGGGGCAAGTTCCACGCGCCCGCGGCCGTCTTGTCCGCCATGAAGATGATCACCGGTTCCGACTTCCGTTCGACGAACGTCATCTCGGCCACGCCCGGGCCCATGCCACGCACGTTGTCAGAGAACGCGTCCGAGAGAAGATCCTGTCCGGCACCGTACAGTTTCAGCGCCTTCGCGACCTGGGTGGCTTCCTCAAACGCGTTCCAGGCCAACTGGTGAACTTTTGGGCTATCGTCGCCCTGGGTGTGGGTCATGATCAACTGCAGGTCATCCCCTGCTGCAGTGACGTGGAAGTCGAGAATGTCGCCCCGCTTTTGACCCTCGGCCAGGACTTCCTTGGCCCGTTCGATCAGATCGGGGTGAATGCGAGAGTGTCCAACCCATCCACCAATGTCCGCTTTGATGACACTGAGGGTGATCTCCTTCGACATGGTTGCACCTCCTTGTGCATGGATGGAACGAATATGAACGAATGAGGTTGACGGACAGCCGTACTCTATTTACGTGAACTGCCGTAGTAGGTCGACCAGCAGCCGCACCCCGTACCCCGTCGCGCCTTTAGGACGATAATCCTTCCCTTTATCCGTCCAGACGGGGCCTGCGATATCCAGGTGAGCCCAGGAATACCCCTCGGTAAAGTGTTCCAGGAACTTGGCACTGGTTGTCAAACTGGCTTCCCGGCCGCCCGCGTTCTTGACCTCGGCCACATCGCTCTTGATCAGGTCCTTGTATTCGTCCCACAGGGGCATTCGCCACACCCACTCCCCGGTGCGGCGGCTGGACGCCCAGATTCGATTGGCCAGGTCGTCATCGTTGGAGAACAAGGCTGCGGCCAGGGAGCCCAAGGCAATGACCTGAGAGCCGGTCAAGGTCGCCAGATCGATTACGGCCTTAGGGTTGAACCGTGCCGCATAGCCCAGGGCGTCACCGAGGATCAGGCGCCCCTCCGCGTCGGTGCTGATGATCTCCGCGGTCTTGCCCTTCATGTTGTGCAGAACGTCGGCTGGTCGGTAAGCGCGGCCGTCGGGCATATTCTCCACGAAGGGAGTCAATCCCACGACGTGCAGCGGGAGGTCCAGCAACGCGATCGCGCGCATCGCGCCCAGGACGGCCGCCGCGCCCCCCATATCGTGCTTCATCTTCCACATGTCCCGGGAGGGTTTGAGGCTGATGCCGCCCGTGTCGAAGGTAATCCCCTTGCCGACAAGGACGATCGTGGGCAGGTCATCCCGCCCTGCGTTGTGTTCGAGCACGACAAAGTGCGGCCGATTGGCCGAGCCCTGTGCAACGCCCAGGAGCAAGCCCATCCCTAATTCTTCTAACTGGGGATCCGTGAGCACCTCGCACTTGAGTCCCACGTCCTCGGCCATCGTCTGAGCACGGCGAGCCAACTCGGCTGGGGTGGCGACGTTGGGAGGCTCCATGACCAGATCGCGGGCAAATGCCACACTGTCGGCAATGATTTTGCCCGCACGGGCCCCAGCCTCAATGACGGGCACCTTGTCCGCGCTGAATTCCACGATGGTCATGCGCTCGGGCCCTTTCTTTTCCTCGTTATTCGGTTTCTGCTGGTACTTGGGGAACCGGTACAGGGCCAGCGAGGTGCCCTCCACAGTGGCTTGGGCCGCGTCTTCGGGCGAGAGGCCGCCGATGCCCGCGCCGTGGACGATGGTGGCCATATCTCGAGCGCCCAGCGAGCGCGCCCTTTGTGCTGCGGCCGCTGCAGCTTTGCGCACGGCCTCCAAATCGAACTTGCTCGATTCACCCAGACCTACAACGATAACCCGACGCGCGGGGATGGCACCGCGGGGGTAAAGCACCACGGTCTCCCCTAATTTCCCCTCCAGGTCACCGGCAGCAATAACCTCGCGAATGGCGCCGTTAAGCGCCCTGTCCACAGCACCGGTTGCTCCGCCGGGGACCTTTACGCCCTTGAAAAGGTTGACCACCAGCGCATCCGTTTCTACCTCCACAATGTTGCCCTGACGCACCTCGACCTCGATTGCCATACGGGTCCCTCCTTTCTATGATGAGATTGACTCCCCGAGATGGTGGGCTACCGCAACTTGGAAAGAGAAGATGTCCGTCCCCTATTCGTGGAACCACCCGATAGAACTTGGCTTCGCTGGTCAGGTGGGTGGATGAACATTTTAACGTGAGTGCGTGAATTGTACAACCTTCAACATCGCCATGCGTTCATGCGGAAGCAGTGATTTGCCTTGTTGTGCTGTCGCTACTACAATGGGTTCGCTTAATATCTTCTACTCTGTAAGGGAGTACAAAAGAAAGATGGCCAAGAAACGAACTCGCAAATCACGCAAGGCGCGACGCTCTCCACAGCCTATCCAGTCTCAGGTGTCAGAGCAGTCCGTAGACACAATGCCTGAAGCCAAGCGAACGTTGGCCTCGCGCGTTGAGACGCGGCGTATGTCCGACTTTGTCCAAGAGTATGCTTATGTGTACTTCGATTTACGCAAGATGTTCACCGTCGCCGCGGTCATGTTTGTGCTCCTTATTTTGACGAATGTGATTTTAACCCGGTTCGTCGTCCTTTAAGGACAAACTGGCTGGCTGACAAATCCTCATGCGTTAACGGGCCGGTTGTGGAGGGCGAGAAAAGCCTTTCTTCCCTCACCCTTCCCATACGACCACCTCCAAGGGCGGGGTAGGGATGAGGGTCGAAGAGCTGAGATAGATAAGTTTCCGCACGTTCTCTGGTAGAACAATTCTTACAGCCAACCGCCGCTACGGCTCTGTTGTGTTTGGGCAGGCGAAGGCGATCATTGCCCAGTACCAGAGGACGGCCATCCACAGGGAGTAGCCGTTGAGTACGAGGCCTGTCCCACCCATTACCCCGACGATCTTCAAGGCCGCGCGACAAGTGAGGAATCCTTTTCCTCCATCTGCAAGAGCGACATCCCAAACAATTAGTACAATGCTCAGGGCTAAGACAATAACCCACGCCATACTCTCCGTATAAGCGGGTAGGCGTAAGAGTGCAAATGCCACTTGTTGAGAAAGGGCATCTCCGCTCGCGAGGAGTAATCCGATTACTCCACTCCTTGGTAACGCTTGGCCCCATACCAAAGAGTGTATATTTCCGCTACCGTACACCCATTTCCAGAAGCCAAAGGTCAGCGCGAACAGTACTGTGGCCGCGGCCACGTTTTCCATAATGCCCCAGGGCGATTCGGGCCAGTTGACGCCGACGCGCTCGAGCATGCCCGGATCCTGCGTAATGAGCCATGCCAGTAGGGTCATGGGGACGAGTGTGCGGCCGGCGTAGAGCAAGGGGAACCATTTGGGCCAAAGGCCAGGAAAGCGAAGGGTAAGAACATCGTCTGTAAGAAGTACGAGAGCCGCTAGGAAAGCGGGGAGAAGCAACGGAAGTTCCATCGCCTTTATGACGTCGAACGTCGTAAGCGGTGGCACTATTCCCTCCGTGGCGGGGTCAAAGAAAGCCCGCAGGCCGTTTACCTGCGGGCTTTGGTGGGCGAGAAGGGACTCGAACCCCTGACCTCCGCGATGTGAGCGCGGCGCTCTAACCGGCTGAGCTACTCGCCCTTTGTTGCAGGATATATTATACTTTGGGGCGGTCGGTCTGTCAATTTGCAAGCCTTTTGGTGGAAACGGGCAAAGGATAAACCAATGCGCGATGTGACCACGAGCGTGGCAGCTTTTCTCATCCTGGCTATTTTGGCGACCGGGATCTACGTGAGCGTCCAAAAGTATCAGGAGGCTCAGGCGTTACCGGCCACCTCCCCTTTGCCGGACATAGACGCTGTTGAGGACCTCCTCAACTCCTTGTTGGGGGGTGGCAGCACGCCCGCTCCCCCACCCGCGCTCGTGGAG
>JALWHQ010000252.1 GCA_026983525.1 Anaerolineae bacterium
CGGCTCTCCAACGTGGCGGCCTGGGCCACCAGGGCGAAGTCCTGCGCCTCCTGCACCGAACCGGAAGAAAGCATGGCCCAACCGCAACTGCGGGCGGCCATCACGTCGCTGTGGTCGCCGAAGATGGACAGGGCGTGCGTGGCCACGGTGCGCGAAGCGATGTGAAACACCGTGGAGGTCAGCTCCCCGGCAATCTTGAACAAGTTGGGGATCATCAACAACAGCCCCTGCGAGGCGGTGAACGTGGTCGTCAGCGCCCCGGCTTGCAACGACCCGTGCACGGCCCCAGCCGCCCCGGCTTCGCTTTGCATCTCGATGACCTTCGGCACCACGCCCCAGAGGTTCGGGCGCCCGGCGGCCGACCAGGCGTCGGCCAGCTCGCCCATCGGGGAACTGGGCGTGATAGGATAAATGGCGATGACCTCGTTGGTCAGGTAGGCCACGCGGGCCACCGCTTCGTTGCCATCGACGGTCACGTAGTTGACGGCCGTTCGGGGAGCAGTCTCGACGCTCATACTGGCACCTTGGTATTTGTGGAATCAGGGAATCAAAGCGCAAGGGAAGCGTATAGAACCAGCGAAAGAGCAAGCCTCATACCACGACTGCGGATATGCTCAACGTGCAGCTAACGTCGTGCGTGGTATGGGGTTTTGAAGATATTGCCAGGCTACTTGCCAGGGTTATCGTGGGCGGTGCCCCACCGCACACTTGTGCCTATCCGGCGCGCCGTCGTGGTTCCGTTGGGATCAGGAATCCGTTGGTCCGGACCGGGGCAATTGCCCCGACTGGACAATTTGAGCTTATCGGTTCGGGCCGCCGTTTTGCAACTTATTTCCTGCAAAAACAGTGGCCCTTGACAGGGTTCAGTATCGGGACGGCCAGAACACCGGCGGCCTGACCGGCCTAGGATCCCTTTGAGGAACCATACCTTGACCCGGGGTGAAAAGTCCAGTCCCGTACCGCGGCACGGCCCAGATACCTAGCCCCGGAGTTCCCGACC
>JALWHQ010000253.1 GCA_026983525.1 Anaerolineae bacterium
GGGTGGGGTGGTGCGCTCCAGGAAGAGAAATTCGGTGCGCAGGAGACCAATGGCCTCCGCGCCCAGCCGCGCGGCCTCCAGCGCGTCATCAGGCGTGGCTACATTGGCCGCCACCTCGACGCGTTCCCCGTCCAGAGTGATGGCGGGCTCGCGCGCGTGGGCTTCGGCCTGCCGACGCCGACTGGCTCGCTGCTCCCAGCGTTGGCGGGCTGACTCCTCCTCCTCAGGGGTAGGCGCCACCACAACCGTGCCGGTGTCGCCGTCCACCAGCACCATCGTGCCCGAGGCGACCTCGCGCAGCCGTTCTCCTACGCCCACCACCGCGGGAATACCCAGGCGGCGGGCGAGGATGGCCGCGTGGGAGGTGGGACCGCCGCCCACGGTGCAGAAGGCGAGGACGCGCGCCGGGTCCAGATCCACGGTGTCGGAGGGCATCAAATCCTCGGCCAGCATGACGATGGGGTAGGATGGCAGCGCGCTCGTGCGCTGAATCCCCAACAAGTGTTCCAGCACCCGATGGGCAATGTCGCGCACGTTCGCGGCCCGGGCCTGAAAGTAAGGGTCGGGGAGCGCGGCCAGGGCGTTGGCGACTTGGGCAGTGGCTTCCTGCCAGGCCCACGCCGCGGTGTAGCCCTGAGCAATTCCCTCCTCGGCCCGGGCAAGGAGATCAGGGTCGTCCAGCATCAGGCGTTGCGCCTCGAAGATGGCGAGTTCCTCATCGGGGAGATGGCCCTTCTGGCGTTTGATGAGGTCTTCGAGATCGGCGCGGGCCGCGGCCAGCGCGCGCTGAAGTCGCTCCCGCTCCTCCGCTGGGTCGCGAGCCTGTTCGCGGCCCACCTCGACGGATGGCCGTTCATACCACCAGGCAGGGCCCACCGCCACCCCTTCCGCGGCGGCCAAGCCCTTCAGTTGATAGCGTTTGCCCTCGTTTGCCCTATTCGCCAAAGTTCTTCACCAGCGTTTCCAGGGTCGTGATCGCCTCTTCCTCGTCCTCTCCCTGGGCAACGATTTCGATGGTATGGCCCTTTTCGGCCCCCAGGGTGAGCACGGAGAGGATGGATTTGGCGTTGACCGGCGGTGTGTTTCGGGTCAGGTTGGAGACGGTGATCTCGGCCTGAAAGCGCGCCGCGGTTTGAACGAATTGCGCGGCAGGTCGGGCATGGAGGCCCACTGGGTTCGTCAGGGTAATCTGTGTCTTCCGCATCGTATCTGTCCACAGGAAGGGGGTAACCCCGAGTGGGCATGGCCGAACCACACCCACTCGGGGCAGGGTGGTCTACGACTCCACCGCCTCAGGCGGCGCGCCCGCGGCAATCTCCCAGGCTCGGGGATTGCGCATGTAGAAGAACATGGCTACCGCCAACGCGATGGCGATCGCGATCAATCCGAAGATGCCCGCGATCTGCACCGCGCGCACGAACACGAATGGCGGCCAGAGGAACCCATCCGCGATGCTGGTGATCTGCACGGCCTCGGGCGGGATCTCGAACCCAGAAGCCACCGCCGCGGAGGTGAAGAAGTCCGCCATTGAGGTGGCAATGTAAAAGCCGATGCCCAGTTCGAGAGTGCCCGCGATCACCATGCGCAGGATGTTCCCCTGCATGAGGGGCGCGAACATGGCCACCACAAAGGGAATCACGGCCAGGTCCGCGAACAGGATCACGCGATTGCCGGGCAGGATAGCGCTCAGGAAGATGGCGATGGGCACCAGGATGAGGGAACTGGCAATCGCGGAGGGGTGGCCGATGAGAATGGCCGAGTCCAGACCGATGTAGATTTCGCGGTGGGCTGCCCGTCGCTGCATGAAGTCTCGGGCCGCCTCGGAGACAGGGATCAGACCCTCCATGAGGATCTGCACCATGCGCGGGAGCAGGAGCATCACCGCGGCCAGGTTCATGCCCGTCTTCAGCACCTTGACGATGACCGTCTGGGCATCGCCCGCGTTGTAGAAGCCCAGGATGCCCAGCACCAGGCCGATGACGAGACCCAGCACCACCGGCTCGCCCACCACGCCCAGGCGCTTCTGAATGTAGTCGGGATCCCAATCCAGGTCGCGCAGTCCGGGAATGCGGTCCACGACCCAGTTCACCACGATGGCGATGGGCACGCCCGGCGCGGTGGTCAGGTGCGGAATGGAGATGCCGGGCAGGTTGTAGAAGTGCTGCACGGCCTTCGCCGTCCAGTCCGCGAGGAAGAGGGCCAGGACGGCGGCCAGGGCTGCCGCGATCATGCCCATAGCCAAGCTATCGGTCGCCGCGACGACCAGCGAGCCGATGAAGGCGAAGTGCCAGTAGTTCCAGATGTCGATGTCCAGCGTCTTGGTCAGGCGGGTGACCAACATGATGATGTTGATCACCAGGGTGAGTGGAATGACCCATAACCCCACGGAAGAGCCAAACGCGATGGCCGCCGCCGAAGGCCATCCCACATCCACCACGTCACGGGTGATGCCCGTGTTCTTCACGATGGCCTGGGCCACCTCGGAAAGGCTCGTCCACATCAGGCCAATGACCAGGTTGATGCCGATGAACGCGATGCCAATCGTCACGCCAGCGCGAAAGGCTCGCCCTGGCTTGGCGCCCAGGATAACGGCCACGATGAAAATGATGATGGGCAGCGCGACCGTGGCTCCCAGGTTGTCAATAATGGCTTTCAGCGTGCTGAGGAAGACTTCCATGATAACATCCCTCCTTTTCCGTATGACACCCACGGATGACTTGGATAAAACGGCTGGGGGATGTGAACAGTGCTCTGATGGAAAATGGGTGCTTGATCTTTGTGCTCGCTATCACCCCCTTTCACGTTGCGAACGCTTTACTGTTCGCTGAGTATCTTAGCAATTTGGTCGAGGACTTCGTCCTTTCCGATGCCTGTGAGAAAGGCCAGGGTTTGGATGACAGGCACGCCCAGGTTTTGGGGCACGGGCGTGGTCGTCACGACCAGGTCGTACTCGGAGGCCAGGCTGGGCACTTCGGCGGCCTTGCACTGGCGGGTGACGACCTGAATCCCGCGCGCGGCGAGCCCCTCCTCAATGGCCTTGGCGACGACAGTTGACGTAGCAATCGCGGTCCCACACGCAACCAGAATACGCTTGGTTTCTGCCATGTTGTCACCTCCTTCTTTTAGTGGGCGTCAGGGCGCGCGTCACCCCGCAGCACACGCTCGACGTCCTCGTATGTCCGCGCCCGGTAGAGATGCTCGACCCGTTCCCTATCCTGAAAGAGGTAGGCCAGTTGCTGGAGCATCTCCACCTGGGCGTGGGCTTCGTTCAGGGCCATGACGATGACGATGGACGCGGGCACCGTTTCCTCGGGATTGACCATGTTGCGGAAGGGAACGGGATGGGTGAGGGTGGCCACGGCCAGGGCGGGCGCGATGACGTGTTCGATGTCCGCGTGGGGAATGGCGACGTGGATGTCGCCGGCCAGGGGCAGGCCTGTGGGATTGGTCTGTTCCCGCTGCCAGACGGCCTCCGCGAAAGTGGGGCGCACGTACCCCGCGGCTTCCAAGCGCCGCGCGAGTTCGCGAATGACGTCCAGAGGCGTCTCCGCACTCATGCCCAGAACGACCAGGTCTGGGCGAATGAAATCCGCTGGACTTTGGGCCTGGGATGTGTGAGCACCCGACTCGACCATGTGTCCTCCCAACCGCGGCATCAGAGAAAGAGCAGACTGGGCAATTCCAGGGCCGCGCGCACGTCGGCCAGAAACCGAGCCACAATGGCCCCATCCACGACCCGATGGTCAGCCGAAACGGTGAGGGTCGCCATCGGCCGCACGGCCACCTGGTCATCCTCCAGCACGATGGGCCGCTTCACGACCCGTCCCACCGCCAGTATTCCCGCCTGGGGGGGATTCACCAGGGCGGTAAAGTGATCCACGCCGAACATGCCCAGGTTGCTCAGGGTAAAGGTGCCCCCGCGCACGTCCTCCAGGCGCAGATTACCGTCGCGCGCCCGCGTGACCAGGTCTTCCAATCGTTCGGCAATGGCCGCCAGTCCCAGGTCTTGGGCGCGGTGAATGACGGGCACCACCAGCCCCTCCTCCACGGCCACCGCGACACCCACGTTGATGTCCTCCCAGAGCACAATATGGTCCTCCTGGAAGGAAGCGTTCATCCAGGGGTGGCGGGCCAAGGCCCAGGCCAGCACGCGCACCAGCCAGGCGGTAAGCGTGATGCGGGCTTGCGGCTTTTGTGCGGCCTGGATTTCCTCCAGCAGGGCCAGGGAACGGGTCATGTCCACGTCCATGCTCACGGTGAACTGGGGAGCCTCGCGCGCGCTGCGCACCATGCGCTCGGCAATGGTGCGGCGGATGTTCGTCAGCGGCACGGTGCGCAAGACACGCGGCCCCCCGGCCGGAGCGCGAAGGGCCTCCGCGGCGCGGCGCACATCCTCGGACTGGATGCGCCCGCCGGGGCCTGTGCCATGTACAGTGGTGAGGTCAACGCCCAACTCGCGAGCCAGGCGGCGGGCCGCGGGCACCGCTTTCACCTTGCCCTCCTCCACGGGGGAAGGCTTTACCTCGGCTGCGACGGTGGCTTGCGCCGCGATGGCCGCCTCTACATCCGCGCGGGTGATGCGTCCCCCCGGCCCTGTGCCCTGGAGCGTACTCACGTCGATGCCGTGTTCCTTCGCCAGGCGCGCGGCCACGGGGGTGATCTGGGGAGCAGGCGCAGTGACCTCGGGCGAGGACGACCGCTCCTCTGCGGGCGACGTCCACGTTTCCCCCGGCGCCAGAATGTGCGCGATGGGCTGTCCAATGGGCACCACATCCCCTGGCTGCGCGGAGATGCCCACCAGTGTGCCCGTGGCTGGCGCTTCCACCTCCATCTCCACCTTGTCCGTGCCCACAATGAGGATAGGTTCTCCCTTTTCGACGTGGTCCCCTTCCTGCTTGAGCCACTCGATGACCGTGCCCGTTTCCTGGGCCATTTCGTATTTGGGCATGATGACGGGTGTGGGCATGGTTGCCATCCTCGTTTCACACTTCCAGGCGGGTCAATTTGCGCGCCGCGTCCACGATGTCCTCCACCTGAGGCACCGCGGCCCGCTCCAGGGTGCGATTGTAGGGGATGGGCACGTCCGCGCCGGCCAGGCGCAGGACCGGCGCTTCCAGGTAGGCAAAG
>JALWHQ010000254.1 GCA_026983525.1 Anaerolineae bacterium
CCCTCAAGCGTTGAAAGGTCAGCGCCAGTCCACGTGCTAATAAAAGTTGAGCGAAGGGATTGTGCACATTAGCCCAGGTACGCAGAGATTGACTCGCGGCCAGCGATCGCGCAGCGGCTTTTTCGTCTCCGGAGAGCACCAACCATTCTGCCATATAGGCCAAGCGGTCAGCCACCTCGTGCCAAAAGGCCGACGGGTAGGCCTCAGAGGGCACTTCCTTCAACACACGATGGAATGTTTCCTCATCCAAACCAGCGCGCACCCAATGTTTTGCCTGTCGGCTGGTCATCGGCACTTCCACGTACCAGGCGTCGAAAGCCGGGTGTTCGAAAAGAGCGAAAGGATTCTGATAGATGGACTCATCCGGCGCGGGCAAGGGAGGTGGTGATGCTTCCCCCACGTCGGCCGTTTCCTCCCAAAAGAGCAATAAGTACTCACGCAAGAGTGCGGGGAGTTGGTACTCGGATGCATAATTCTGATGGACAAGGGCGCGCAACCACCGTCGTACGTGCTCCAAGGGGGTCTGGAGAAAGAGAAACGGCCCACTCATGGATTCTTCCAGCGGGGGTACAAGGACGAGGGGGCTTTCTTCACGGTGAGGGGAAGGCACGAAGTCGGCGGGGATGTCCTTTAACCGAAAGGCAAATTGGAGCCCGAGATCTATATTACCCATCACGCCAACCAACATCTGACGGTCCTCCTCCTCGCGCGCGAGCCAGAACGTTTGCCCTCCCAACACGTCAGGTGGAGTGACAAGCACACGCCAAACCGCACGACTACTTACTTCCCTCTCCACACCGCTCATCTGCAACTTGCGCGCGTTACGCTGGGCCATGTCTTTCCAAGGGGAAGGGAGCAATTCGCCCATCGTTTCCAGGATTCGTCGCGCGCGGGGCAAGCGTGTACGCCCTAAGAAGTACATGGCCAATTCCGCCACATCTTCCCGCACGTCCATAGCCAGTAGCGTGAGCACGGGGAGCACTTTATCCGAAGGAAAGCGGGGGGTCATCTCCAGGATGGCGATAGCCACGTCCACCGGCTCTTCCTGGAGTTGCGCGACATAGTCGGACACAATGTCCGGAGCGATTTCCTGATGCTCCACCACCTCGCGCAGCGATTGTTCCAGCATGGCCCGAGGGTCGCGCAGTTCCGCGTACAGACTTTCCTCGACGGGCTCTTCCAGGTAGCGCTCCAGAATCATCAGCGCCGCGAGGCGTTCCTGGTCGGGACGTTGGGGATTGGCCGCGATGTCGCGCAGGGGCGGGGCGATGAGGTCGCGAGGCAGGTGCATGGCAACCAGCCCGATGGCCCCGCGCAGCAGCGGGTTGGTCGTGCCGATATAGCGCAGGAGCACAGGCACGACGGCCTCCCCACGCTGGGCAAGGACACGCGCCTTCACCTCGCGGGCCAGTTCATCCTGCTCGCGGGCCAAGTCCTGCAATTGCAGGTCGATTTCACGACGTTCCTGAAAGGTGCGGATGACCCGGTCTTCAGCCATGCTGCTCCTGTTGGCCCAGGCGGCGATAGAAAGCAACCAAGGCTTTGTTGAAGGCTTCAGGAGAATCGGCTATCACCGCGTGCCCCGCCCCATCGATAATGACATGCTCCGCCCCGGGGATACCCCGGGCCAGTTCTTCCTGGATGACCGGCGCCACCGTGGTGTCCTCGGTCCCGGTGACGACGAGGGTGGGCACGCGAATTTCGTGCAGGCGGTCGCGCACGTCGAAGCGAAAGAGTGCGGCCATCATGCCTCGGTAAACATTTCGATCCGCCTTAAGGATGTGATTGCGCAACATCTGGCGTGCCTCCTCGTGCTCGGGCTTGGGCAAAATGCGTCGCACGACCATGTCTGCCTGGCGCTCCGGGCCTACCAGCCGAGCAATGATCAGACGAGCCAGGAAATAGAGCCACTCGTTCAAACTTCGCGGACGCAAATGGGCAAAGGTATTCACGAGCACCAGGCTGCGCACCATGTCCGGGTGATCCAGCGTCAGTTGGAGGGCAACGGTGCCTCCCATGGAGATGCCTACCACATGAGCGGGTTTCGCGCCCACGCCCTCTATGAACGCGGCCATCAGATCGGCCATGCGCTTCACGCTGACTTCTCCACCTATCCAGGGTGACCATCCAAAACCGGGCATGTCGGGCGCGACCACACGAAAGCCCAATTCGGCCAGCGGATCGAACTGCTGCTGCCACGATTCTCCGGCAGAGCCTAATCCGTGCAACAACACTACGGTAGGATTACCCGTCGGATTGGATTCCTCGAAATGGATCGAGCCACCCCCAGGTGGAAAATACGTCGGCACTGCTCACCTCCTTAACGGATCGGGATTTCAAGCATACCCGACAAAGACGAGACGGACAATTCCGTGCCCATGAAGTTTACCGAAGGCAATATCCCCAGCCACCTCATTCTACGTTGCCGACAAATTTAACGATAGTCACGCCATCCCCTCCCTCATTTGGCTCACCCGGTCGGTAGGAGGCCACCAGGGAGTGCTCGCGCAAGAGGTCGCGCACGGCGCGACGCAACACGCCCGTGCCTTTCCCGTGGATGATGCGCGCGTAGGGCAAGCCCGCCAGGTACGCATCGTCCAGATACTTCTCAAGCACCGGAACCATCTCGTCCACGGTCATGCCCCGCAGGTCGATTTCCGTGCGCACAGAGGGCTTGGTGGGAGTGCGCACAACCGGGCCGGGTGGCGGAGCAGGGGCTTTGGGGCGCGAGCGGAACTCCACGCGCTCGCGCGGGAGCCGCAGGCGAAACGCGCCCACCTGGACTTCCACCTCGTTCTCCTCGTCATCCACGGCCACCACTTCCCCCTCGGATTGCAAGTTGGGTACGTAGACGATATCCCCCACGTGCAATGTGGCCGGCGCCTCGGGAGCGACTTCCTCGGGCAAGGGTTCCAGCGCCTCCTCCTTCTCGGCCACGATGCGCTCGGCCTCGCGAAGGACCTCCTCCACACGGGGCCGTTCCGCCGTCGGCACGGCTTTGCGCAACCGCGTGCGCAACTTGCGGATCTCCCGTCGCAACTCGTCCAACTCCGCCTGGGCCTCTTCCCTTGCCCGGTTGATGATGGCCCGCCGTTCCTTCTCCAACTCCGCCAGTCGCTGCTGCAACTCCCGCTCCCTGACCTCTACCTCGTGCAGGCGCTGACCGAGTTCACGTTCCAGGTGTTGAACGCGCGCCCGCGCCTCGCGAATCTCCGCCAGCAGCGCGTCGGCCTCCAAACTTTCCGGCCGCACCATAGCCTGGGCCACGTCCAGAATGGAGGGGTCGAGTCCTAAACGGCGGGCAATGGCCAGGGCGTTGGAACGCCCCGGCAGCCCGATGGTCAGTTCGTAGGTGGGCATGAGGGTTTCGGGGTCGAATTCCACGCTGGCGTTCATCACCCCGGGCGTGTTGTGAGCAAAGATTTTCAGTTCGGAATAATGGGAAGTGGCGAGGGTGGTAATGGAACGCTGCAACAGGTGCAGGAGGATGGCGCGCGCCAGCGCGGCCCCTTCCTCGGGATCGGTGCCCGCGCCCAACTCGTCCAGGAGAACCAGCGAGCGGCTGGTGGCCCGGCGCAGGATGTCGATGATGTTCGTCATGTGGGAGGAGAAGGTGGAGAGGGATTGCTCGATGGACTGTTCGTCCCCGATGTCCGCGTACACCCCGTCGAACACGGTGAAGCGGGAGCCTTCGTCCGCGGGAATGGCGAGACCGGCCTGGGCCATGCTTACCAGGAGCCCCACCGTCTTGAGGGTGACCGTCTTGCCCCCTGTGTTTGGGCCCGTGATCAGGAGAATGAACCAATCGTCGTCGATGTACACGTCAATGGGCACGACCTGCTCGCGCGGAATGAGCGGGTGGCGGGCGCGGCGCAAGTCGAGCACGGAGCCCGGATGCACGGGGAGCGTTTCGGGATCTTCGTCCCCTGCGCGCGGGGGGACGGGATGAGGGCGGCCAAAGGGTAAGACCTCGGGGATCGTCGCGTCTAAATCCTCCGCGTAGCGAGCCTTGGCAAACACCAGGTCCAAGTAGGCAAGCACCTCGACCGTGCGCACGATGTAGGGGGTCTCGTCCGCGACCAGCCCGCTCAAATCGGCCAGGATGCGGCGGATCTCGCGCTCCTCTTCGAGTTCCAACTCGCGCACCTCGTTCCCCATATCGACCACGGCCAGGGGCTCGATGAACACGGTCGCGCCGCTGGCCGACTGGTCGTGAACGAGGCCGGGAACGCGCCCCTTGTGTTCGGTCTTAAGAGGAATGACGTACCGGCCGTGACGTTGCGTGATGATGGGTTCCTGCAGGTAGGGCGCCACCTCGGGGTTGTGAATGATGCGTTCCAGCGTCTGCGTGAGGCGGTCGCGCTGTTGACGCAGCCGCTTGCGGATGCCGGCCAGTTTGGAACTGGCCGTGTCCAGGACCTCACCGGTGTCGTCCAGACACCGACCAATTTCGTCGGCCACGTGCTCGCACGGCTCGATTTGCGCGGCCCAGTCGGCCAGGTTGGGGAACTGATGGCGCCCGCGCATGATGGCCTGCCGGATGAGCCGCGCCCTCTGCAAGGTGCTGCGGATGTCCAACAGTTCCTGGGGGAGGAGCACTTTCCCGCGCTCGGCCTGGTCGGCCAGCGGGCGCACGTCGTGCACCCCGCCCATGTGGACGGCGCGGGTTTCCAGCAGGAGGCGCGCCTCGCGCGTCTCTTCGAGCAGACGGCGCACCTCCTCAAGGTATGGGCTTGGCTCCAGGGTTAGGGCCAGTTCCTTGCTGGCGGAAAAAGACGTCCGCTGGGCCAGAGCCTGGCGAATGGCGTGCCACTCAATTCCTTTGGCCGTTCGTTCGTGCACAGCATATGCCTCACGATGAGAACTCTTCTCAGAAATCTTACAGGAGTTTTCTCAAACTCGGAAAAAGTCGTGAGTGTGAAAAACGTCCGTGATAGCAAAGCCACTCCCTGATTTCCCTCCTGCGAATCCACACGTTACAATAGACGCATAAGTGGTCCAATGCCTTCCTTAGAAATTTTGTCTGAGAATTGAGCCCCATACCCAAACGACTTAACTCAATATGCGACCTACGGCGAAGTTTCTCGATGACACGCTTATAGACACCGTCATCCAGGA
>JALWHQ010000255.1 GCA_026983525.1 Anaerolineae bacterium
CGGATGGCACCGTCTGGCTCGGGGCTTCCGACGGTCGGGTGTACCACATATCAGACCCCACCCAACCGCCAACCTCGGCCTTCATCGGTGAAACCCAGTTCGTGTTCGATCTGGCCTTCCTTGACGTTGACTCCCTCATTGCCGTTGGGAGCAACTGGCTGCGTTTGTCCGGGTATCAATGGGGCGGCATGTTCATTGCACGCAGTGAGGATGGGGGCGCCACGTGGTCGCTGGTTATGAAGAGCATTTGTCAATTGGCGGACATCGCCCAGCCGGAGCAGGGGAAACTCTTCGCGGTGGGGCAGAGTTGTGAGCGTCGCCGCCTCGATGAGGGACACATTCTTCTGCGGAGTAACGACGGCGGCAAGACCTGGTTCATGCAAGACGTGCCCAATGCCTTACGTAAGTTCACCGTCATCGACTTTGGCGACCCCCAGCACGGCATTATTTCCGGCCAGGGAACGGAGTGGAACACGGTCATTGGCACCACGCCGACGTCTCCGGTTTTCCTTACCAACGATGGCGGTAACACGTGGACATACGTCAACTTGCTCGACTTGTATCCGGATTGGAAGGGTATTTATGGTGCCGTCCCTGGGAACAACATTTACGTAGGACGTTATCTTCCAGACGGCCGCATCTGGTTAGGTGCCCATTTTGGCATCGTGCACACCTCTCCAAATTATGGGAACACGTGGGAGCGCATTGACTTGAACATGTTCGGACGGGGAATCATCAACGTGGAAATTTTCGGCATTGAGGCGCGACCGCGTGGCTATGTTTGGGCTTCGGATAAGGCCGGGCGTATCGTTTACAGCCCCGACAGCGGAACGTCGTGGCGGGCCATGACAATGGCGATTTCCCCCGGCGTAGCTCCTGGTATTGAGGCAATTTATTTTCTGGATGATAACACGGGTTGGGCTGTGGGATACAGTGGAACGGTGTGGCACACTACCAAAGGAGGAAAGCAATTCAGTGACTGGAAGCGGATCCCGACGCCTGTTGAACTCTCCAACGTTGCTTGGCAAGACGTGTACTTTTTCAACGAGCGGTTTGGCATTTTAGTGGGAGGTGAGTGTACGCAACCTTTCTGTGAATTCCCGACGCAGTTCGAGCGCGGGGCCATTGCCGTCACCTATGATGGCGGCGCTACTTGGCTCTATGAATTCGTTCCCGACACGCGCGTGCTCTTCGCTCTGACGGCCTTCTCCTCCGAGGATGTGTACGCGGTGGGCCAGAAGGGGGCCATCCTGCGCTACCCCGGCGAGCCCAGCCGCCTGCGTGCCTTCCAACTCGACGCGCCGTTGACCGTGGACGGGAACCTGGGCGACTGGCCGACCACCGTCACCACAACCTTGCGTGCCCGCAACGCGTCCTACATGGAGTCGGACACCGAACCCAGCGAGGCGGACATCAGTGCCACCGCTCGCGCCCTGTGGTACGCGGGGGATACCGACTACCTCTACCTGGGATTCCGTGTGACCGACGACACCGTCGTGCCCGACGCGGATACGCTTATTGTGGGATTGGACAGTGATAACAGTGGAACGCTTACTGATGCGGATCGGGTGCTGACGATTACGGCGGGGGGCAGCATAACCGTCACCGGCGGTACACCGTCTGATATTGTAGTGAGCACGCACGTGTTGGCGGACGGGTACGTGGTGGAAGTGGGCATTCCCGAAACGTTCTTCCCCGACGCGTTGACACCGTTAGCCGCCGATGGTGTTATCGGTTTCTCCTTCGCTGTGGCCGATGACGACGGCGCCGGGCGTGAACATTACCTGGTGAGCGATGGCCGCAGTCCGGACAGCCCCAGCCTGGCCTTTGGGACGATTCGGCTCTTTGGTGATACGCTCACCCTGCAACGTGGGACGAGTCCGTACAGCAACGTCACGGATGCGTACATCGTGAGTTACAACCCTGATGGCCGGTTTGGTGAAGTGGATGAGTGGGGCAACCCGGGCGCGCTGCGCGCGGCCTGGAGCCCGGCCCGCCGCGCGGAGGAAGCGTCCATCCTGGTGGGCGTGGATCTGAGTTTCCTCCCGCCGGAAGCGGAAATCACCGAGGCCACCCTGTCCCTCTTCACACCGTTCAAGTGGCCCAACACCTTGCAAATGGATCTCTCGGTGTACGGAATCCTGCGACCGTGGGTAGAGGCCGAAGTTTCATGGAATGAAGCCGCGGCCGGAAGAGCGTGGGATGTCCCCGGCGTGAACGGCGCGGGCACGGATCGGGACGAGACGCCGGAGGAAACGCTGACGTTGAGCGCGAAGAACGTTACCGTATCCTGGTCTGTGCCGGACATTACCCGGCGCATCCATGCTGGAACGGCCTTTGGCTACTTGCTCCGCCCCACGGCCGGAAATGCCAAAGGATACTTCGTCTTCCTGTCATCTGAGAAGGATGAACCCAACTTGTTGAGCAAACGCCCGGCCGTGAACTTGCGTTATCGGCTCTCGCCTAAGCCTTTGCCCACACCCACACCGACACCCACACCGACACCTACACCCACGTCGACGCCCACGCCTACGCCTACGCCCACGCCCACGGTTACCCCCACACCAACGTTCACGCCCACACCGCTACCGCCGTCGGATATCTACTTGCCGCTTATTAGCAAATAGGCGGGTTGGGAGAATGGTTTCGGTTCAACCCGTTCGCTTAATGGGCACCTAATCGATCAGACTCCCGAAGTCTGCCAGACTTCGGGAGTCTGATACCTCAGGTCGCATATAGCGATTTCCACCCTGGCGTAGTCCGGGAGTAAAGACCCTGGGCGGAAGCCCATGTCTCAAGCCGCAGAAACGTTCGGCATAAGGTGGACACGAAAGGAGTGAATATGCAGACGGGCTGGATGCGGAATTTCGCAAGAGGATTTGCAGGGCTGGTCGTCTTGGCGGTCGCCTTTCTGGGCGCGCGCACCAGTCTGAACTGGACGACTGCCGCGCCCCTGGGTCAGGATGGGTCCTGGGAATTCGTGTATACCGGGACATCGGCCACGTTGTATGACGCATCCTGGTACACGGCAGGACTTGGTTACATCGTTGGCGCCAACGGAACGGTCATCCACGTGGACAAGCAGAACCCTGCCGCGCCCTACCTGCTCAGATTGACCCTGGGCATAACAGCCACCTTGTATGGAGTGGACACGCCCACCTATCAACGAGGGTGTCTGGTCGGAGCGGGAGGAACCGCCTACTGCCTCAAGGGAAAGATGGACTGGATCCCGGCCAACACAGGAACGACCCGCACACTGTACGACGTGGATCTGGTCTGGCGTCTGAACGGTGGGGACGAGTTGCCCGAGGGGTGGGCTGTGGGTGAACAGGGCGTGATTCGTCGCATCCGTTACGTAAAGTCCGGCAGCAATGTTGTGACGACGTGGACGGCCCAGGATCAGACCGGGTACATGTTCTTCGCCGTCCATGCCGCCTCGCTGAGTGAGGCCTGGGTAGGAGGGGTGCGCCTCTCCGACGGAAAGCCGGTCATTCTGCACACGGCAGATGCAGGGGCCTCGTGGCAGGTGCAGTATGTCGGTTCCAGTCCGGGTGTGGTGCGCGACATTCACGCCCAGGGAAGCGATGTGTGGGCTGTGGGTGATGACAACCTGGTGGTGCGCTCCCTCGACGGGGGAAGCACGTGGAGTCCGGTCAACGTGGGCGCCATCGCCAACTGGACGTCTGTCTGGCGAGCGCCCGGCCCGTCCGCGGGCACGCCCGACGCTGTGTGGATTGCTGGCGAAGGGGGCCTTATTCGCTACAGCGACGACGGGGGCACGACCTTCAGAGCGCAGTCCAGCGGCACGACCCAGCACATCTGGGGATTGGCATTCTTCAATGCCTTTCACGGCTCCGCGGCCGTTGGGGATAACGGGTTGTTCCTTTGGTACAACGCGCCAACTCGCACTATGACGGCTCTTTACGCGCCGACCCCGCCGGTCATCGACGGCAACTTGGACGAGTGGGCCGGGGCGACGGGAATCTCTCTGAACGGGCACACAGCAGAATTTGTGAATCATGGTGAGCCTGTGCCCCAGAACTTTTTGGACCGTACGGACTCGTCAGTGCGCGCTTACGCAGCCTGGAATGAGGATTACGTGTACTTCGCGTTTGACGTGCAAGACGATCAGGTCGTCGAGGATAGCGGAAATCCGTGGCTGGACGACGAGGTCGAGATTGCCATAGACGGCATTCCCTTGCTGGATTGCTGCTTCGATTGGCCGGATGGCCCGGATCACCAGTACACCCTCAACCCATCAGGCCGGATGACCGATTGGGGGAGCCCGAGTGTCGGCATCACGGGCGTGGTGCGTTCCGTTGTCACGACCACCACCGGCTGGCGGGCCGAGGTCGCCATCCCTCGCGATGAACTGAACAACGGCCTCCTCACCCCGGGCAAGACCCTGGGCATTACCTTTGGCTATCACGATGACGACGATGGCGGTGGATACGATGCCTACTACGTGTGGGAGGGATACCTGGCCCGCCCGTCCGATCCTTTCCCCTCCGTGCCTCCACCTCTGGCCGACTACCTCGCGGCTTTCGGGAAGTTCGTCTTGAGCGACACCCTCGCGCCCTGGGTGACCCCGACCCCGACCCCGTCGCCTACTCCCACCCTCACGCCGACGCCAACGCCGACCCCGAGCGGAGGGACGATAACGGGCGTGGTGTTCGAGGACCTCAATCGCAATCGCGCTTACGACACGGGGGAGCCCGGTTTGGCGGGCGCGCGCGTCCAGGCCCTTTATGGCGCCAGCACCCTCGTGGGTGACCAGGTGACCGGCTCAGACGGCCGGTTTACCTTCGCCAACGTGCAGGCCGGCATGTACCTCGTCCGCGTGATAACGTTGCCCAGTGGTTACGAGTTCACCACGCCTTCTACCGAATACCGCATTCTCGCGCCCGGCGCGACGATCACCGTCACCTTTGGCGCGGCCTCCGTGCCGACGCCCACCCCTACTCCGACTCCCACGTCCACCCCTACCCCTGTTCCTGTTCCGCCCCTGCACATACCTTACATCGTGTCCGGATCGCCTTAAGGCCGTACTTTCCCGGGCCAAGGAGAAACAATGAGTCGATTTATCGTTGCCGTTGCCGTTTGT
>JALWHQ010000256.1 GCA_026983525.1 Anaerolineae bacterium
GAGGGGGCGGGGGAGGGGGGGCCGAGCGTGGGGGCCGGGGCGGGCTCGACGCCCCCGGGGTGCTGGCCCCTGCCCGGGGGGTGTGGAGGCGGCCGGCCCGTCTCGCCCCGGCCCCGGCCCTTCCGGTCCGACTGGTCATCCCCCTCCTTGGCATTGATACACCCGTCGTTCCGGTGAACATCCGCTTGGTGGACGGGGAAGGCGGGCTTGTTGCCACATGGGAGACCGCGGATTACGCGGCGGGTTACCACGTGGGAAGCGCACTGCCGGGTCAACCCGGAAATGTCGTCATCTCCGGCCACAACAACATTAAAGGACGCGTATTTCGTCCGATTTCGGCCCTGGGTGAACCGGATGTTTCCTTTCCCAAGGGGGCCCTCGCATACCTGTACGACGCCGAGGGCCGTGTATTTGCATATGCTTTCGAGACCATGTATAAATTCAAGGAGGTGGGAGTTCCGTTGGAGGAGCGCATCAAGAATGCTCAACTCATGGCTCCGACAAGCGAACCGGTGCTGACCCTAATCACCTGCTGGCCATTGAACAATAACACCCATCGGATTGTCGTTCGCGCGCGGCTGGTCGGTGAAGTCGAACCCTCTCGCCAAAGTGAAGTTCTACCCTTACGCTAAATCGTCGCTTATTCGGGTCGATTATGAGTGATACCAACGTCAAATATTCTGTCATCATCCCCGCGTACAACGCCGAACGCACCTTGCCCCTTACCTTGGAAGCACTACAACGACAGACTGTACCCCCCAACGAATACGAGATCATCGTCGTCGACGACGGTTCCACGGATCGAACCGCCCAAATCGCCGAGCAATACGGCGTACAAGTGATTCGCCAGGAGAATCAGGGGCCGGCGGCAGCGCGCAATGTGGGAGTGCGCATGGCGCACGGTGAGATCGTTCTCTTTACGGATGCGGACTGCGCGCCGCGCGAGGATTGGATCGAGAAGATGACCGCGCCCTTTGCGGATCCCGAGGTTGTGGGCACGAAGGGTGCTTATCTCACACGCCAGCGCGCGTTGATGGCCCGCTTCGTCCAACTCGAGTACGAAGACCGCTACGACCGCATGGCCCGCTTCGCCCAAATCGACTTCATCGACACCTACAGCGCGGCCTACCGTCGCGATGTCTTCCTCGCCAACGGGGGATTCGATACCATCTTCCCCACCGCCTCAGTAGAAGATCAGGAATTCTCCTTTCGTCTGGCTCAGAAAGGATACAAAATGGTCTTCGTTCCCGAGGCTCGCGTCTATCACATCCACGACGAGACCCTATGGCATTACATCCGCCGCAAGTTCTTCATCGGCTACTACAAAGCCCTCCTTACCCGGTGGCTTCCCGAGCGCCTCATTCAGGATACCCACACCCCCCAGATACTGAAAATACAAATTCTCCTCATGGGATTAATCTTACTTCTCATCCCGCTGGCCCTTTTCTGGTCACCTGCACGCCTGTTTATCCTACTCGGTGTGGGTGCGTTTTACTTCACAGCCCTGCCCTTCCTCCTGAAAATCGCCCGCCGCGACCCAATAGTCACACTGCCTGCCCTTTTCTTCCTGCCGGTTCGGGCGCTTGCCCTGGGCGTCGGCTTCCTTGTGGGACAATTCGCCTTTCTCCGAAGCCGAAATCTTCCCCACAAGCCCGTGCTCACGCTACGCCAGCGGATTGCCAAACGAGCCATGGACATTGTGGGCGCGCTCTTCATCCTCGGGCTCACATGGCCCATTATGCTCGTCACGGCCATTGCTATCAAGTTGGATTCTCCCGGCCCTGTGCTTTTCAAACAGACGCGCGTAGGGGAGAACGGTCGCCCCTTCACCATATACAAGTTCCGTTCCATGGTAGCCAACGCGGAGGAGTTACTTCCTCAAGTGCTGGACATCGACCACCTTGAAGAGCCCGCTTATAAGTTGAAAAACGACCCGCGTCGCACCCGCGTGGGGCGTTTTATTCGCCGATGGAGCATCGACGAACTGCCCCAACTGTTCAACGTGCTCAAGGGAGAAATGAGCCTGGTAGGCCCGCGCCCCGAAGTGGCCTGGCTGGTTGAACGCTATACTCCCGAGCAACGCCGGCGGCTGGCCATCAAGCCCGGCATTACAGGACCGGTTCAGGTGAACGGACGGGGGGATCTTAACCTCCAACAGCGCCTGGAATTGGAACTGGAGTACATCGAGAATTACTCCCTGTGGAAGGACATCCAAATCCTCGCCAAGACGATTCCCGCGGTCATTCGTGGTGACGGCGCCTACTGATGTGCTCCATTGTTCCTGCGTACTGTGCGGAAGTTCCCATGCGCCTTTCGCTATCAAGGCTTGATGCGCCCTTTAGCCCCGATAAGTAGGACAGTTGTCCTATTCACAACTCGCCACATGAGTGCTATGGTATGAATACCAACCCACAAAACTTCAAGAGACACATAGGGGGGAACCATGCCCAAGATTCTCCATGCACGGCCGTTGTTGCCTGACGAACGCCGCCAACTCACGCGGATGCTTCAAAGTCCTGACGAGCGGTTGGCGCAGCGGGCGCGCATCATTTTGCTTTCCTCGGAAGAACGCTACCGCGTGCCGGAAATTGCCCAGATGGTAGGGTTGGGGCCGGATAAGGTGCGCAAATGGATTCACCGTTTCAATAGGCACGGTGTTGACGGACTGACTGCTCGCAATCAGAAGCCGGGGCCACCACCGAAGTTTCAGGGCGTGACACGACGCAAAATCGTAGAGATTGCTCAGACTCCTCCTCGCCGGTTGGGACTTCTGTTTTCAACGTGGACGCTGTACAACTTGCGGCGGTATCTCATCGAGCAGGGGGTGGTAGACAATATCAGTCACGAAACCCTCCGAAAAATCCTGAAGGAAGCAAATGTAGACTGGCGACGGCCATACGTTGTACCCTGGATGTAGGCACGTGCGCAACAAGAGCAGGTTCCCCCCACGCCCCATATTTCTCCGTGTCATCTGTGTGCTTTTTATCCTCGACCTTGGTTCAACGCTGTGAGATGTACTCGGTACTTTGAATCGCCTTTGGGCTTTCCCTCTGTTTAGCCGCGCATCCACCCCTTAGGGAACAGACTCTCCAAGACATAACGCGAGGGATGACGTCTGCAAAGCGCCGTACCCAGAGCAACACCGCGATATGTAACGATGACGAACCCCGGTGCTGTGCAGGAGTCCACTTGCTCAGGCGATAATGTGATTTCCTCACGAACAAGATAAGCATCCCGCTGCTCCCGAGTCAGCACCACTACATTACGTGTCGCTACGTGTCCAAAGAGCAGTGCTCCCGCCGTCGTTATCTTGGGGGTGCGCGCTTTCGTGTGCAGAAAGAGCATACCGACGCCATCCGGCTGTGGGCGAGGTGGTGGACGATGGTCATCGTTCACGATGTGTAGCCCCTGTTTCTTGAGACGCAACCACACATATCCTGAAAATTGTTCGGGCGTTAGGCCGAATCGCTCGGCAAGAAAAGCGCGTTCGTCCATGGCAGGAACGACTTTCTCGGGCCACAGGTGGGCCACTGGGGGCACGTCGGGGGGACGCGTTCCCCAACCGTGAGGGGATTTCTCAATCACGGCCACGAAGAATCCACCCGTGTCATTGTGATGGGGCCACACGCGCGCCGCATTCTCCATCCCGTCCACGAAGGTCTGTCCCGCCCAACGCGCCAGCCCCGGGGAGACGTGAAATCCCGGTACACGAGCCGGGAGCAAGCGGAGCCGGTGCTGTCCAAAGTCACGCACGACCGCGTCCACAACGGCCTCGTTCTCCTCGGGCGCGAAGGTGCACGTGGAGTACACAATGCGGCCTCCGGGCCGGCAGAGGAGCACGGCCTTGCGCAACAGGGCCTTCTGCACTCCCTGATGCTCGAGGGAAAAGTCCAAGCCGCATAATCCCACGACCTCGGGATTCTTGCGCGCGGTGCCTTCACAAGAACAAGGCGCGTCCACAAGCACCCGGTCGAAGGCTCCGATGGCACGGGGCAGGTTGGTTCCGTCGTGGATGGTCGTGCTCACGTTCACCAGCCCGAGGCGCTCCAGCGCGTGGCGCAGGGCCCGCATGCGCACGAACGTCACGTCGTTGGCCACCACAGTGCCTCGATTGCCCATCGAGACGGCCATCTGCGCGGTCTTTCCCCCCGGCGCGGCTGCTATATCCAGCACCCGTTCGCCCGGTTGGGGAGCGAGCAACGCGACCGGCAGCAAGGACACCTCTTCCTGGATGTGCATTACCCCCACCCGGTACAACCACGAGCGCCCCGGTCGCGACCCGGGGGCCAGACGAAACGCGCCAGGATACCAGGAAAGAGGTGTCGGTTCAAATCCCTCTTCGGCCAACCACGCTTCGAGGGTTGAAGGGGAGACGCGCAAGGTGTTCGTCCACACCACAGGGGGTAATGGGCGAGTGAGAGCATCCAAAAACGCGGCCCAGTCGTCAACGATGGGTTTGTAACGCGCGAAGGCTCGGTCCAGCGCGGCGGTCGTGATGTTCATGGTCGTACAGGCGGATGGATAAGGAACGTCCGTTCCTGTGATGGCTTACTTTTGGGATGAGGGGGACGCACGGTCGTATCCACAACTTGTACCGACCAGCGGGCTGAGCCGTTCATCCGCAATAGATCTTCTTTCACGTCCGTCGGTAGTTCGACGAATGTTTGTCGCGTGTCGAACGTCCACGTGCGCCCTCCCGCAGCCAGGGTTACCCGATACACCTCCCCCGGCTGTAAGTATCCAACGGCCGTCCAAGCCAACAGGACGCGTGTCCCGGGATTCTTGAAGACGTATCCCTCCTGAGGAAGGACGGGCACAGGTGCCGGATAAGGCGGTCCCGGAGTTGGTGTGGGCGTCAAGAAGGGCGTGGGGGTGGGCGTTGGCTCCGTATCTCCTGTGGGCACAACGAGCACCATGCCCGGCCTGAGCACGTCGTCGGGCGTGAGGTTGTTCGCGGTAGCAATGGCTTCGATAGATGTCTGGAATCGCTTTGCCACCAGGGCCAGGGAATCTCCCTTTTGCACGGTGTAGTTTATCACCTGGCGCGCGGGCGTCGGGGTGGGTG
>JALWHQ010000257.1 GCA_026983525.1 Anaerolineae bacterium
GCCAAAATCCTGGGAAAAGAAGACCAAAAAGGAGAAGACTCGCGAGAAAGCTTTGTGCAATCTAGAGCGTTATAGGGTTCTGCTTGAGGCAGCAGGCCGGGCACATTTAGCATGAAGTCTTCGTGTGTTGAAATTCACGTTAGGAGACTCTGTGATGAAATTACTTGTCACGGTATTAGGTCGTCGTCCGTCTGAATATGTGAGAGTGTTATGGCAGGTGGCGGGAGAACGCTATGGACCTTTCGGCCCACCTGCACGGGCTCTGGTCGAGCATGAACAGGTCGATCATGCTCTGCTGTTGATACCGGATAGCCTGATTGAACCCCGAGGCAAATCATACCCCGTTCAAGAGTGGGTCACTGAGTTGGATGGCCCTTTTGAACCCCTAGTGCTGCCATCGCGATACGCCCCTAAGGTTGAAGGTAATGTGCTGGATTTCTACTACGCCGCACTTTTCCATTTCGTTGATTGGTTTCGGAAGCAATCGCCAAAGCCTGAGGAGCCGTTTACCATTGTGCTCGAGGGCAGTACCGGCTTAAACGTGCTGCAGTTGTTGCTCTATCGGGCTGTGGTGGATTTCGCGCAGGCCCTTGCCTACACCCGAAAGGTTGAACTCAAAGTTTATACCGCCGACCCGGTCAGTCCACAGATGGCAGGGCAGGTGGTTGCCTTACACCTTACTGAGTCTCGACCTGTCATTCCCGCGCTTTCCCGTTTGGATCTTCAGCAAGGTACCGATCTTCTATCGCCTGGCGCAGTCGTGGGCCCCGACCCCGTTTTCCGCTCCAAGCGAGATAAGCTCGGCCAATGTTGGCCTTGGAATGACCTACAGGCCTTCCTCGCAGCGATCCATCAAGGCATCCCTTTGGGGGTTTTGACTTGGTATCCCACACAGGCTGAGGAGGCCTGGAAGATGCTAGGCGAACTGTATACCTACGCCTCTCGGAAAACCGAGTTTCAGGATGGCAAGCGCGTGCGTCAGGTGGAGTTGACCGAATGGTGGCGCGCTTATGCGCTGGGAATGCTGTTGGCCGTAGAACTTCGAATCCACTATGCTGAACCGCTCAATAAATGGAAGGAAACGGGCTTGGTAACACTTGAAGACTTGGAGAAACTGGTTGGCCGCCTCTACCGGCATGCTCCTGTACTGCTCAACCGTTTTCAGGCAGAACGAACCATTAGAGGTCTTAATGTTGAAGGCGTGTCTCTCCCTGCTTTGCTGAGTGATATCATGCAAGATTCAGCAAGCCGAGAAAGGCAAGGGGGGCGAAGGGATCCAGATAAGCGAAATTTCTTTGCCCATATGGGCTTTGAACGCAATGCGGTAGAGGTGGACTCGATTCCAAACTGTAACGAGGTCGGTTTCCGCTACAGCAAGGGCAGCAAGAAGATCATTCAAGGCTACTTGTGCCACAGCATTTGATGTGTGATTAGAAGGAGCCTGTCCCATGCTCATCCTCAACTTCGCCCACCCGCTCACGGAAGAACACTTGGCCCGCATTGAGGAACTCACCAACCAGAAGGTCGAGCGCGTCATCGTCATCAACAGCCAAATCGACACGCAACAGCCTCTGGCCCCGCAAGTCGTGGCCATGGCCGACGCCGCAGGGCTCACGCCCGAGGAGTGGCAGACCCTGCCCATTCTCATCAACCCCCCTGCGCTCAACTTCAGCGCTGTCGCCCTCCTCGCCGAACTCCACGGCCGCATGGGCTACTTCCCCCCATGCATCCGCATGCGCCCCGTGGTGGACGAACACGGCAACCGTGTCGTGCCCCCACGCTTCGAGGTGGCCGAGATCCTGAACCTCCAAGCCCTCCGGGATGAAGCCCGCAAGCGCCGGGGCAAATAAAAAAGTCCGAAAAATCTCTGAGGAAGTTGGGAAAAACCTCTAATGTGCGGGCATGTGAGCCCTGATATCCTCAGTAGTAGGATAGCCCATACTTGAACGGTAATAGGATAACCCGAAAAGATCGCTTGGGGGATCACGGTTCCACGGAGATTGAAGAAAGGAGGAAGCGTCTACATGCTCTCCTTTACCGGCCATCCCTTTGTCGACGTAGGCATCGCCACCATCGTCGCGTTCGCGGGCAAACGGACGCCTGAGGAACTCACCGAGGATGACCTCGCGGCCATTGCCGAGTACATGCAAAGAAATTACGTCGTCGACCCCCTCAAGTCCTTCCTGACGGTTGCGTTCCCAAACTCTGGCTTCACCCAGCCGGCCTACAACAAACAACCCGAAAAGCGGCAAATATACGCCCAACGTGTGCTGGGCGCCTTTCGTTCCGACGCTCCCCGGCTCCGCGTTCCCGGCGTCTTCACCGGTAAACCGGCCACAGCCCTTTCACTGGATGTGAAGGGCACTCTTCCCCCAGGCCGCACGTTCCGTCAACACGTCCCCCTCCTGACCGGTGAAGGCATCATCAACTTCTTCCCCTACGGGGACGCGGGGCTTCCCATCTCTGGGGAGGCACTGCTCGCCCTCCAGGCCCTGCCCTTGGGCTGCGCCAAAGCTGGTGGGCGCCTCCTTGCCGTGCACTCCGACGACTCGGACATCACCCTGCGCTTTGCCCGCCGCTTCCTCCAGCAGAACCGCAAGGCCATTCAGGTGGCTCAGGCCATGGGCGACAAGAAGATGCCCGAACCCCCGCAACGGGCCACAACCTTCTTCGTGCACACGCTCATCGAACTGGAAGAAGAACGGGCACGGCACGAGCGCGCGGCCCGGCCGGCCTCGGTGACTGCCTACCACTTTTCCAACAGCGGCCAGGGCGTGGATCTGGACATCTACCACCTGCCCATGGAAGTGCTCGACTTCATTCGCGCGGCCACTGCTTCCACCCATCGGGACGCGTGGAACGCCCTTGTACGCCGGGGCTGGCAAATCACCCGCGCGGGGCGCAAGCGCAAAGGAATCGAGGAGGAAACACCGCCCAAGTTCAACGTCCTCTACGAAGACCTGCTCCGCCTGCCTGAGCAGGCAGCCTCCTTCATCCGCACTTACTTCCTGCGCCGGCCCGAGCGGGTTCGAGACCTGCGCAAAGACGATCCTCGCGCCGAATATTCCGTCAAATCCGACCTGAATCTAATCTCATGGCCTTTGCTTGATCTTTTTCTCAGGAAGGTGGTGATCATGGACAAAGCACGCATCGAACACATTCGCACTCTGGGCGACACCCTCGCCGACTACGTCCGCACGGAGAACGACCGTCGATTTTTCCACACGCTCCTCACAGCCACCCGGTACGACCACGTGCGGAACGCGCTCATCAAAGCCAGCCTGGCCCGGCTGAAGCGCGGGGAGTCCCCCCTCATCACGTTCGACCAGTTCATCGCCATTTTCGAAGAAGGGGAGGAACTGCCCCGCTTCGACTGGAGCCTGGCTCGCGATCTGGTGCTCATTCGCATGATCGAACAACTCTATCAGCAGGGCTGGCTGAAGAGCCACGCCGATATTCTAGAAGAATGAGTAGGAGGTGACTCATGGCCTTCATTACTGGCATGTTTCTTATCGACGCGCCCGCGTCCGCGCTCAACAACCTGGGGCAGATGCCTGGCGCGCGCACCGACAACACTGTGGGCGTCAAAGTCATCCGCACCCGCGAGGGCGCATACCCCTACGTCTCGGCCCAGGCCTTCCGCTACTGGCTGCGTCGGACGTTGGAGCACGGCCCCTGGGGCTGGCAGGCCGCGCCCATCTTTCGGGAACAGAAGGTCGCGTACACCGACGGCAACCCCATCCTCTACTGGGACGACGACCTGTTCGGCTACATGCGGGCCGCGTCCAAGCGGGCGTCCGCGGCCGCCGCGCGCGCGGAAGACGCCGACTACGCTGCCCTTACCCCCATCGAAGGTGTGGACACCATCACCCGCGCCTCGCCCTTCCGCGTCAGCACCCTGGTCTCCATCGCGCCCGTAGGCGTCGTGGACGACTTCGGTGTCATGTCCCGCCATGAGGGCGACCCTGTGCCCCACGAGCACCAGTTCTACCGCGCCACCCTCAAGGGGCTTTTCTCCCTGGACCTGCACGCCGCGGGCACGTTCACCTATCGGGCCAAAACGGGCTTCCTGAACCTGGACAACGTGCGCAAGCAACAGGCCGAGGACATGGGCCTGGAGCACCTGCCCGAGGAGAAGGCCTATCGCCTGTCCTTCCAGGAACGCCTCCATCGCATTACCGTGCTGCTGGAAGGGCTGGCCCACCTGGAGGGCGGCGCCAAACAGACGCTCCACTACACTGACGTGAGCCCCGTCCTCACCTTTGTGGCGGTCACCAAAGGGGGCAACCACATCTTCGGCCACGTGGTGGGCGCGGATGAACGCCACCGGCCGGTGGTCAAGATCGATGCCTTGCGAGAAGCCCTGACCGTGTTCGAGGACGACCTGCTCTCCGACGTGTATGTGGGCTGGGTGCGGGGCTACCTGGACGAGCAGCGCGCGGCCTTCGAGCAGGCCCTGAGTGAAGATGGCCCCCTGGCCGCGTGGCGCGACCGCATCCACATCATGCACCCGCGCGAGGCCTTCCTGGCCCTGGCCGAAGCCATGCGCGAGCCGGAACACGCGTCCTGGCTGGCATAAGCCACACACGGGGAGGCAACCATGCGTGTCCTCAAAATCTCCGCCGAGGGGATGGTGACCTCCTTCCGCTATCCCTTCTTCATGCAGGAAGTACAACCGACCTTCGATATGCCTCCGCCTACGACCATCTACGGGCACATCGCCAGCGCCCTGGGCGAGTGGTTCGACCCTGCGGGCGTGCGCTTCGCCCTGCACTTCACCTACAAGGCCAAATTCGAGGACCTGGAACACACGCACGTTCTCAAACCCGCGGGGGGCAAACTTCCCGGCACGCGCCTGCCCAAAGTGTTGGAGGGGAAAATAAACCCTTTCCGCAGGCAACTCCTCTTCGCGCCGAAACTGACCCTGTACATCAACCGTCCCGAGTGGGCCGACGCGTTCCGCCACCCCCGCTACACGGTCGTCCTGGGGCGCTCGCAGGACCTGTTCACCTACACCGACATACGCGTCATCGAACTGGAGCAGGCCGATCACGCCTACTT
>JALWHQ010000258.1 GCA_026983525.1 Anaerolineae bacterium
CCGCCCACACCGACGCCTGTTCCGCCCACGCCGACGCCGAAGCCCCAGGCAGGCCCGCCCGACCTCACGGGCAAAACCATCACCCTCTATCACTTCGGCGACCTCTCGGGGCCCTACGCGGCTATTACAGCGCCCCTCATTCACGGGGCTGAGGACGCGGTGAAGGCCATCAACGAGGCAGGGGGCATCTACGGGGCCAAGTTGGAAATCAAGTTCGCGGATACAGGGGGCAGTATCGACGAGGCCGTCGCTGCCTATGACCGTTTCACCAGCGAGGACGACAACATCTTGCTCATGATCACCTACGGGTCGGGTGAAGCCGAAGCCCTGGCTCAACGCTTTGCCGAGGACAAAATCGTCAACCTCTCCGCGGGGCTGAGCGGCAAGGCCTTCTACGGAGAAGGCTCGGGCTACACCTTTGGCCTGGGGCCCATCTACCCTGACCAGATCGGCCTGGTGATGAAGTTCCTCAAGGAAAACTGGGATACGTACAAGCCCGAAGGCGCGGGCGATGAGATCAAACTGGCCTACCTCAGTTGGCCCACCGCGTTTGGGCAGGGCGCGCTTACGCCCGAAAGTCGGGCCTACCTGGAAGAGTTGGGGATCGAGATCGTGGCCGAGGAGAAGTACGATGTCTCGCCCACCGCGGACACGACCACGGCCATCCTTAACGCCCAGGCCGCGGGCGCGAACGTCATCTGGACGAACACCCTGGCCTTTGGGCCTGCCGTGATTCTCAACGACCTTTACAGTCTGGACCTGCGCGACCAGTTCGTGGTCGCCGCGGACAACTGGGCCATGGATCTCTCCCTCTACGCGTTCCTGGCCGACCCCGCGTACGGTGTGGGACTCATCACCGCGTTCCCCTACCTCTGGTGGACGGACACGGACAACCCAGGCATTCAGTACGCGCACAAGATTTTCCAGGCCAACGAGCGCCCCAAGGCCGAGCAGAACGTCGGATACTTGCTCCTGGTGGCGGGCGTGAACCTGGCCGCGGACGCGATCAAGATGGCCATTGACACGGTAGGGTATGAGAATCTGACGGGTGAGGCCGTGAAGGACGCGTTGGAGGCGATGGGCCGCCATGACGTGCTGAACGGTGTGCTGCGCGTCGATTACTCGGGTGGCAGCCGCTCCGTCCACATCTCCCAAATTCGGCAGATTCAAGGCGGACCTGACAAGTTCGTCGTCCTCCAGGATTGGACGGAGACGCCCGACCTACGCCCGAAGAAGTAACGTCCGTATGGTCACACCCTGGCGGGGGCATGACATCCCGTGCCCCCGCCCGCCATGAAGGTAGCGCGTCCATGCTGAAACTCAACAACATCGAAGTCGTCTACAGCGATGTCATCTTAGTCCTGCGCGGGGTCTCGCTGGAAGTGCCAGCGGGGAAAATCGTCACTCTGCTGGGGGCCAACGGTGCAGGGAAGACAACCACCTTGCGCGCGATTTCGGGACTCCTGCGCACTCAGGAGGGGGAGATCACGCGCGGTTCCATCGAGTTCGACGGCGCGCGCATCGACCACATGCGCCCAGAGGACATTGTAGATCTGGGCATCGTCCAGGTCATGGAGGGACGTCGACTCTTCCAGCATCTGACCGTGGAGGAAAACCTGCTGGTGGGCGCCATTGGACGCAAACGTTCCCACCAGGGCCACTCTTACCAGGACGACCTGGAGCGTGTATACCACTTCTTCCCCAGGCTCAAGGCATTGCGCCATCGCACCAGCGGCTTCCTCTCGGGCGGGGAACAACAGATGTTGGTGATCGGCCGCGCGCTCATGGCTCATCCCCGTGTCATTCTCCTGGATGAGCCTTCCCTGGGACTGGCTCCGCTCATCGTGCGGGAAATTTTCGACATCATCACCCGTATCAAGGAGGAAGAGGGAGTCTCTATCCTTCTGGTGGAGCAGAACGCGCGCATTGCGCTGCGCGTGGCCGACTACGGTTACGTGATGGAAATGGGCCGCATCGTGCTGGATGGCCCCGCCGATCAGTTGGCGGAGAACGAAGATATCAAGGAGTTCTACCTGGGACTCACCCAACTGGGGGAACGCAAGAGTTATCGCGACGTCAAGCATTACAAGCGCCGCAAGCGCTGGTTAGGGTAAAATCCTATCCTGCCCAGTTTGGGTAAAATGCCCACAGCGAAATGGGCATTCAAACACCAATGAGGGTGACACCATGACGTCTGAACTGGACAAGCGAGTTGCATCCTTTATAGCCAGGGCCTACGAACAGTCCGCGGGTGTGCGCCGCTGGTTCGACCAGGCAGGTATCACCCCCGCGGACATCCAGGGCGTCGCCGACCTGGACAAGATCCCCGTCCTCACTAAGGACAAAATGGTGGAATTGCAAGCAGCAGACCCACCATTTGGTGGATTCCTCACCGTGCCCATCACCAAGGTCTCGCACATCTTCTTCTCCCCTGGCCCTCTCTACGAACCTGCCGTGGACGAAACCTCCCTCATGGAAACAGCCGCCCCTCTGTTTCGTTTGGCAGGGTTTGGGCCAGAGAGCGTGGTGATGAACACCCTGAGTTATCACCTGGTGCCCGCAGGCTTGATGGTGGATCGGGTGCTCCAGCATGTGGGCGCGACAGTCTTGCCCCTGGGCGTGGGCAACGCGGACTTGCAGGTGAAAATGATGGTGGACTTCAAGGCTACAGGGTATGTGGGCACTCCCAGTTGGCTCATGAACCTCTTGAAGAAGGCCGAGGAGATGGGGGTGCCGAGAGAGGCCATCCACCTGCGCCATGCTCTGGTCACCGCGGAACCCTTGCCCCCTTCCCTGCGCGCGACCCTGGTCGACGAGTACGGCATTCAGGTGACGAATGCCTACGCCACCGCGGAGTTGGGCTTCCTCGCCTACGACCAGGAAGGCCAGATGGCCCTGCGCCTGCTGGAAGGCCCCATCATCCAAGTGGTGGATCGGGATACGGGTAAGACGGTTGCACCAGGCGACGCGGGGGAGGTGGTGGTCACGGTGTTCAATCCTGCGTATCCCCTCATTCGCTTTGGGACGGGAGATATGGCGGTCAACGTGGACCCCGCGCCGGGGAAGAGCCGCCAAAGTGAGCGGGCCATCATTCTGGTCGGCCGCGTGGGCGATGCGGTCAAAGTGCGCGGTATGTTCGTCCACCCCAACCAGATTCGCTTCGCGTTGAGCCGTTTCCCCGTTGCCGCTCATCAAGCAGTGGTACGTCGCCTCGAGTTCCGTGATGCGTGGGTGCTGCGCGTTGTGCTGGCCGAAGAGGTGGCAGACCGCGATGCCCTGGCCGAACAGATCAAGGCCGCGATACGTGAGGTCTGCCGGGTGCGCCTGGACGGCCTGGAATTCGTGGATAGCCTGCCCGAGGGCGCGCCGCCCATTGTGGATGAGCGGGAGTGGAAATAGGGGCGCGAGATGATACCCATCGCTCAGGTGGTGTTGGAAGAGGATGAGATAGAGGCCGTCGTCCGGGTGTTGCGCTCGGGCCAGTTGCGCCAGGGGCCGCTCACGGCGGAGTTCGAGCGCCGGTTTGCAGCGTCCGTTGGCGCGCGGTACGCGGTGGCCGTCAGTTCGGGGACGGCCGCATTGCACGTGGCATACGCGGCTCTTCTGCAACCGGGAGATGAGGCGCTGGTTCCCGCGTTCACCTTCTTTGCCACGGCGAGCATGGTCAGTGCTGTGGGGGCCAAGCCCGTCTTCTGCGACGTTGATCCCCACACCTTTACTCTGGACGTGGATGATGCCCGGCGACGGATGACGTCGCGTACGCGCGCCATCGCGCCTGTGCATCTATTCGGCACCCCCGCGCACATCGAGGAGATTCAGCGCCTGGCCGGGGAGCACAACTTGCGCATCGTTTGGGATGCCGCGCAGGCCCACGGTGCACGCTATCGCGGCAAGGACATCGGGAGTTTCGACGACGTGGTGTGCTACTCCTTCTACCCCACGAAGAACATGACCACGGGGGAGGGGGGAATGATTACCACCAACGATGAAGAAATCTACCGGCGGTGTCGCCTGATACGGGATCATGGCCAGGAGGCCAAATACTATCACACCGTGCTCGGCTTCAACTATCGCATGACCGACATCGCGGCCGCGCTGGGCATCCGCCAGTTGCAGAAGGTGGCCGGTTGGGTGCAGAAGCGTCGCCAGAATGCCCGCTACCTCACCGAACACCTTCATGACGTGCCCGGCATCCAGGTGCCTGTGGAACGCCCGGGAGCAGAGAGCAGTTTCAGCCTTTACACCATTGCTTTGGACTTAGAGCAGTTCGCCTGCGACCGAGACGAATTTGTGGGGCGGCTGCACGAGAAGGGTGTGGGAGCTTCGGTCCATTACCCGCGCCCCCTTCACCACCAACCCTTCTACCGGGCCGAGTACGGCCACCTCTCCCTCCCCGTGTCCGAATCCCTGAGCGCGCGCGTGCTCTCCCTGCCCGTCCATCCCAAACTCACCCAAGAGGATCTCGACCGCATCGTGAAGGCGGTTCGTGAGGTGGCGGAGGAGACGCGAAGGTCGGCAGCCCGCTAATACCCCATCACTCCTCGCACCCCGTCCAGCACGTTGAATCCCAACTTCGTCCAATCCGTGCCGAAGATGATGCCGCAGGCGAAGATGACGAACAGGATGAGGAGCAGACATCCACAGCCACATCCTGAGCACGAACAACCACGTCCAAAGCCGAAATGTTCCTCCAACCAGTTGAACATGAGCGTTAGCAGCGTGAGTTTCAACAGACCTGATAGACAGCCTGGACGTTCTTCGTACATGGAATATGCACCTCCTGCTCCCCATCCTCTCTAAAAGGGAAGGGGGCTGATTTGTTCGTTTTCCCGGTTTGCGAAAGTGAGAATGAAGGCCGAGAGGGGTATAGTACTTTCCTCATAAGTGCAAAATAGCGCGGGAGAGCGCTTCACTTTCCGAGAATGGTGGCCAGAAGCTCGCTGACCGAAGGTAATGGGTCTTCCCACAACCATTCCGCGCGCATCCAGAACCCTGGCACGCTCGCGCTTTCCACCTGCCCCACAGTAAGCCTCTCGACCTGATACCTACCCCCCTCCAGGCGGTGGACCCAGAAGTCCTTGCGTTCCCCGTCCACTACCCAGTACTCGGGCACACCGGCCTGGGCGTAGTCGCTGGCCTTTTCTACCAGGTCCAGGGTGCGGGTGGAAGGGCTGATGACTTCCACGATGAGCACAGGGCGCACATGCAGGGGGACGCCGCGGGCGTCCGAGACATCCTCGGGCGCCAGGACGAAGAGGTCGGGCTCGCGCACCACGTCGGGAAGAATTTGGACGGCCGCGGGGCCCATGAGGACTTTGCCCCACCGTCGATGTTCGCAATACCCGTCTAGAAGACGCAGCAAGAACCGCACCAAGTCCTGATGCTCTGCAGTGACTGGTGAGTGCATGATGACCTCCCCGCGCGCGAATTCCCAGATTTCGCCCTCGGGCGCTTCTTCCAGGTACTGCTCCAGCGTCCACCCGGCCATGCGCACCAGAAAAGAGCCTGCCGTTTGTTCTTGTCCCCTCAGTTGTACGACCACACTTGCCTGCATGACCTGCCCCTCCACGCAAGTAACAGATGGCCGATCGCATGTAGAATAACGGCTCCATTCAACATTATAGCCTAAGAAGTGGGTGGTGGAGGAATTGGACGTATGGTGACGTGTAATGTGATATCGTAGACTTGCTTTGCTGATGGAATGTGTGTTACTCTGATGGTGTCTATTCAACCCCCGAAACGTGGACCCATGTTTGAGAATCGCCGACAAGCGGGACAATTACTCGCGCAACGTCTCCAGGACCTGAAAGACGCCCCGGACGTGGTCGTGCTTGGCATACCGCGAGGGGGTGTTGTAGTTGCTGCGGAAATCGCTCACATGCTTAACGCTCCCCTGGATGTATACATTACTCGCAAGTTGGGTGCTCCCGGCAACCCAGAACTGGCCATCGGTGCTGTGGCCGAAGATGGTACAGTTGTTCTCGATGAGGAGAGCATCGCTTTCTTGCGTGTTCCCGACACCTACCTCGACGAGGAGCGCCGCCGCCAGCAGGAGGAAATCCGTCGTCGGGCCGACCGCTATCGACGCGGACGTCCTCCTGTGCCCCTCGAAGGCAAGCGCGTCATCCTTGTGGACGATGGGGTGGCCACGGGGCACACCGTGGAAGTGGCCATTCGGGCCCTGCGTCAGCAGCCCATCAAGGAATTGATTTTGGCCGTTCCGGTGGGGCCTCCGACAACCATAGCCCGTTTGCGCGCCCTTGTGGATCGACTGGAAGTTCTGAGTGAACCTGAAGTCTTCTGGGCCGTGGGGATGTTCTACCGGGACTTTCGCCAGGTAAGTGACGAGGAGGTGGAAGCTCTGCTGGCAGCACATCGAACCAACTCCTGATCCCATCTGTCCTTCACATATCCCGGGACGGACAGCACACCACGATATATCATGTCCATTCCGACACACGTTATCGCCATCATCGGTCACCGCAATCCCGACACGGACAGCATCGCGTCGCCCATCGCGTACGCGTGGCTCAAGGCGCGCGAGGAGCCGGAGCGCGAGTTTCGCGCCTTTCGACTCGGGGACATCAACCGGGAAACCCAATTCGTGCTCGACTACTTCGGCGTGTCCGCGCCTCCCCTGCTGGAACACGTGCACCAACGGGTGCGGGAAGCCATGGTCGAGCGCGTCATCACGGCCCCCGCGGACGCCACCTCCTACGAGGTGGGCTTCCTCATGCGCGAAAAAGGCGTGCGCTCCGTTCCCCTGGTAGATGAAGAACGCCGTCCCGTTGGGGTGGTGACCACCCGTACTCTGGCCGAACTTTACATTCACGAAGCGGGCACCTTCTCCTTTGCTGCCGAACCCCCTACTGTGGCCCAAGTCGTGCGTACCCTGGAGGGGGAACTTCTGGTCGGTGAACCCCACGTGCGTCTGCGCGGTCGCCCCGTGATCGGTGCCATGACCCCCGCGCTGATGCGTAAGCACATTCACTCCGGCGATGTGGTCATTGTCGCCAACCGAACGGACGCCCAGCGCACCGCGCTGGCAGGGGGCGCCCGCGCGCTCATCGTCTCCGGAGGCATTCGCCCTCGTCCCTCCATTCTGGAAGACGCCCAACGCCGCAACGTGGTCGTCATCCTCTCCCCCCACACAACGGCCAGCACCATGCGTTTAGTCCGCCTGAGTTTGCCCGCCATTGCCATGGCCGAACGTCAGCCCCTCACGTTCACCCCGGACGAACTGCTGGGCGAAATCACGCCCGACCTGATGCAGGACAAGCACGGTGTCGCGCTGGTTGTCGACGACCGGCAGCGCCTGATGGGCATCCTCACCCGTCACGATCTGCTGCGCCCCCGTCGGCGTCGTGTCATCCTCATCGACCATTCCGAGCCCGCGCAGACGGTGCCCGGCATCGAGGAGGCGGACATCCTCGAGATTCTCGACCACCACCGGCTGGGAGGGCTGGAGACGCGCGCGCCCCTGCGGGCCTACGTCCTGCCCGTGGGCAGTTCCGCCACCCTGGTGTGGCGGCGCTATCGCGAGGTGGGCATCGAGCCCTCGCCGGAAATGGCCGGGCTCATGCTGGCCGCCATCCTCTCCGATACCATGCTGTTGCGCTCGCCCACCACGACCCCTGAGGACAGGGAAGCCGTCCAGGCGCTGGAGGGGCGGGCCCGTGTGCGCGCGCAGACCTTCGGCGTGGAGATGTACCGGGCCAAGACGGACATCTCCGGCCTCTCGGCCTGGGACATCGTCACCGGCGACCTGAAGCCTTACACCTTTGGCGGGCAGAAGATGGCCGTGGCCCAGGTGGAGGTGGCGGATCGTGACCTGGTCATGGCCCGATTGGGGGAGATTCGCGAGGCGCTGGAACGCCTGCGCGCGCAGGGGGACTACGACCTGGCCGTGCTCTTAGTCACCGACGTCCTCGCCGAGGGGAGCACGATCATCGCCGTGGGGAACACCCGTGTGGTGGAGCGGGCCTTCGGCACGCCCCTGACCGACGGACACGCCTGGCTGCCCGGCATCCTCTCCCGCAAGAAGCAGGTGGTGCCCGCGCTGGCAGGAGCGGTGTAAGATGCCCATTCGCATTCTCCCCCCGGATGTGGCGGACAAAATCGCGGCTGGTGAAGTCGTCGAACGCCCCGCGTCGGTGGTCAAGGAACTCATCGAGAACGCGCTGGACGCGGGGGCCACAGTCGTTCGAGTGGAGATTCGGGAGGGTGGGCTTCGCCTGGTCAAGGTGGTGGACAACGGCTCGGGCATCCCCCATGACGAGGTGCCCCTGGCCGTGCAGCGTCACGCTACGAGCAAGATCACCCGCGCCGAGGATCTGGTTGCCATTCGCACCCTCGGGTTTCGCGGCGAAGCGCTGGCATCGATTGCCTCTGTGTCGCGCCTGACCCTGACCACCCGCTACCGGGACGAGGAAGTGGGCACACGGTTGGTCGTCGAAGGGGGACGGCGCTTGCGCCTGGAACGCGCGCCCCACCCCGCGGGCACGACGGTGATGGTCGAGCACCTTTTCTTCAACACCCCGGCCCGGCGCAAGTTCTTGAAGAAGCCCCCTACCGAGGCGGGCCGCATCCACCAGGTGGTGACCCGGTACGCGCTCGCCTACCCCGACGTGCGCTTCACCCTGGTGAGCGATGGCCGTACCGTGCTGCAAACGTCGGGGAACGGGTGCCTGGGCGATGTGGTGGCCGTGGTGTTCGGCCACGAGGTGGCGCGGGAGATGGTGCCCTTCGGCCAGGTGGAGATGCCCTGGCCTGAACCCGGCCCGACTCCCCAGGTGTGGGGCTTTACGGGCAAACCCAACCTCCACCGCGCAAACCGCCAGCACATCATCCTGTTCCTCAACCGGCGCTGGATTCATGACCGGGCCCTGGTGCAGGCCGTCGTTCAGGCGTACCACACCTTCTTGCCCGTGGGCCGCTACCCTGTGGCCGTGGTGCACATGGCGCTCGATCCCCACCTGGTGGACGTGAATGTGCACCCCACCAAGGCAGAAGTGCGGTTTCGCGACCCCCGCGCGGTGTTCCACGCCGTGCAGAAGGCCGTGCGGGCGGCCATTGTGGACGTGGCCCCCGTGCGCCGGGCCGAACCGGACATCACCTGGGCGCAGCCTCCCGGCTGGGCAGAGCGCCGCCGTTCCCTGGTCGAGGCCGGACAACAGCCCGCGTTCCCGCTCACGACCGACGAGGAGGCCGGGCCGTTGCCCAAGCCGGGGGATACCACGGAGGTCTGGACGGAGCAAGGGAGCGAGAAGCCCGGTCGGCTGTTGCCCCTGCTGCGCGTGGTGGGGCAGGTGGGCGCGGCGTACATTGTGGCCGAAGGGCCGGACGGCTTGTACCTCATCGACCAGCACGCCGCGCACGAACGCGTCCTCTACGAGAAACTCATGGCCGAGCGGGCCCAGGGCGCTGTTGCCGCCCAACACCTGCTCGAGCCGGTGCCCGTGACCGTCGACAGTGAGTTGGCCGGGCTGGTGGCCGAGCACCTGGACGCGCTCCTCGCTGTGGGGTTCGAGATTGAGCCTTTCGGGAAGGACACCTACCTGGTGCGCGCCGTGCCCGCGGTGCTCAGCGGCCAAGATCCGGCGCGAATCGTGGAGGAGGTCGTGCGCGGTCTGGCCGAGGGCGAGGATATCACGGGGAAAGCGGTCGAGGATCGGCTGATCACGACCATCTGCAAGCGGGCTGCGGTCAAGGCGGGCCAGGTGTTGAGCGACCAGGAGATGCGGGCCCTGGTGCGGGAGTTGGAGGCGTGCAACACGCCCCACACATGTCCCCACGGCCGTCCGACCATGATTCACATCACGGCCGAGCGCCTGGCCGCCATGTTCGGACGGGGGTAGAGCAAGCCGTAGAGATCAACCAAACACAAGGACGAAGCAAGTTTGCACGGACAACGAGTGGCCGTTGGTCAACGGCCTTAAATCCTCATCTATTGTCCATGCCCAATCGTCTTCCCTTTATGCACTTACTTGATGCTGCTGGTTCTCCTGGGGGACATCGCGTAGGAGGCGCACACCGTGAGGAAGCGCCGGAGCAATAACCGCGAATTGCTCGCGCACGGCCTTGAGACTGCCCGGCATGTTGACAATAAGCGTGCGGCCGCGAATACCGGCCACCGCGCGGCTAAGCATCGCGTGGGGCGTGACTTGAAGGCTGGCCGCGCGCATCGCCTCCACCAGGCCGGGAGCCTCCCGCTCGATGACATCCCGCGTCGCTTCGGGGGTTACATCGCGCGGGGCAACCCCCGTGCCCCCGGTGGTGAGTATGAGGGCCACGTCCTCCTCATCGGCCCAGCGACGAAGCACATCCGCAATGAGCGAGCGTTCGTCGGGCACGATCGCGGTGTGGGTCACCTCCCATCCCAGGTCCTCGCGCACCAGGCGGGCCAATTCCGGCCCACTCAAATCCTCGGCCTCCCCACGAGAAGCCCGATCGCTGACGGTGAGGATGCCCACACGAAACATCGGCAACGCTCCTACACCTTACACGAGAAGGCGGGGGCCGGACATGACGGCCCCCGCCTTGAGGTCTACTCGCTCATACCTTCCGCGAAGCCCGATGGGCGCTTGGAGATGCGCAGCGCCCAAATGAACGCCGCCAGGAGGATGAGCACGAACACAATCACGCCCACACTTAGCCCGGTAAATTGGACAACCATCGGCGCGATGATGAGCGCCACCAGGTTGACCACCTTGATCATCGGGTTCATGGCCGGGCCCGACGTGTCCTTGAGCGGGTCGCCCACCGTGTCTCCCACGACGGATGCCTTGTGGGCTTCCGAACCCTTGCCACCGTACAGCCCATCCTCGATGGTCTTCTTAGCGTTGTCCCAGGCGCCACCCGCGTTGGCCATGAACACGGCGAGCAACTGACCGCTCACGATGAGGCCGGCCAGGAACGCACCCAGGGCTTCAGCCTTGAGCACCAACCCCACGATGATGGGGGTCGTGATGGCCATGACGCCCAGGGGTAGTAATTCCTTCTGGGCTGCCCGGGTGGAGATCGCGACGGCTCGCGCGTAGTCGGGCTTGCGCGTGCCCTCCATGACGCCCGGCCAACGGAATTGCTCGCGCACTTCCTGAATCATGTCGCCGGCAGCGCGGGAAACGGCGCGGATCATCAGGCCGCCGAAGAGCCAGGGCAAGGTACCGCCCACCAACAACCCAATGAACACCAAAGGATCGGCTACGTTGATGGCGGCCAGTGTCGGCCGTCCCAACCGTTCCAACACCAGGTTTGTATCCGTGAAGAAGGAGCCAAACAGGGAGACGGCCGCAATCACTGCTGAGGCAATGGCCACACCCTTGGTGATAGCCTTGGTCGTGTTCCCCACCGCATCCAGGTCATCGAGCACCTTGATGCCTTCCTCGCTCATGCCCGCGACCTCGGCAATGCCGCCCGCATTGTCGGCAATGGGGCCGAAGGAGTCCATGGACACATTGTTGCCCGTCATCGTCAGCATGCCGATACCTGTTAAGGCGACAGCGTACAGAATGTAAATGTAGGGCTGTCCATGGAAGAGGAAGATGGCTACCCCAATGGACGCGGCAATGGCCAGGGCTTGCCACACCGTGGATTCAAAACCCTCAGCCAAGCCACTTAAGATGGTTGTTGCAGCGCCAAAACGGGTGGAGGCGGCAATTTCTTTCACCGGTTGATGGCCCGTGCCTGTGAAGATCTCGGTCAACTTCTCGATGGCGATGGCCAGAGCCACACCTGCAACTGTAGCAAGAAAGAGCCGCCATTCACCTCGCATGTATACCCAACTGATGACTCCAAACCCGATGGTTGAGATCACTGCGGAGGCGTAATAGCCAAAGTTGATGGCTCCCATAGCATCGCGCTTCTCGTCATCGGTGCGCACAAGATAGGTGCCGATGATGGAGGCAATGACCCCCACAGCACGTACGAACAAGGGGAAGAGGATCCAATGCACTTCGCCTGTCTGCGCGGCAATGGCAATGCCCAGGATGAGTGCAGAGACGATGGTCACCTCAAAGGACTCAAACACGTCTGCTGCCATCCCCGCGCAGTCGCCAACATTATCGCCTACCAGGTCGGCAATGACCGCCGCGTTGCGTGGATCGTCCTCTTCCAGCCCTGCCTCGACCTTGCCCACTAAGTCGGCGCCCACGTCCGCGGCTTTTGTGTAAATGCCCCCTCCCACACGCATGAACAGCGCGATGAGGGAACCTCCGAACCCAAAACCGAGGAGAGCGTCGGGTGCTGATTTACCGTACACCATGAAGATAATAGTGCCTCCCAGCAGACCAAGCCCCACAGTTAGCATACCCGTGATTGTGCCGGAGCGATAGGCAATGGTCAGGGCTTCTGAATATGAACGGCGGGCTGCAGAGGCCACGCGCACATTTCCCTCCACGGCCATCATCATGCCCAGGTAGCCCACCATAAAGGAGAAACTGGCCCCCAGGAGGAAGGAGAAGGCGCGCCCCAGGGCAATTGCCCACGTGGCGGTTGGACATGCATATTGAAGTACTTCCAAGCGTCCCAGGCCTTCGGGTACTGCACAGAAAGTTTCCACAGCCTCAGGGGTTACAGGCACCACAAGGACGCTGATGGCCAGCAAAATGAATAGAAGGACCATCAGGGGGACAAGGGAGCGTAATTGGGTGTTTAGGTACGCCCGCGCGCCGTCACGGATGTCCTTCCACACGGCCTGCATTTCAGGTGTTCCCTTATCCTTACTCAGGATCTGGCGGGCGAGGAACAGGGCATAAAGTAGGCCAATGATGGCAACTCCCAGGACCGCCCATAGGGCAGCAACTTCGCCACTGCTAAGACCCATCTTCCACATAGTAGCCTCCTCCGCACGTTGAGTGTGGGCAACTGTGCCGTAGAAACAACGAAAGCGCCTTACGCCGTTGTAAGGGCTTTCTATTTCGCTTATTCACTGGGCTTTTCTCAAAATCTTGAGGCTCGGAGATGGAAGAAGGAAAGAGAAAGGAGGTGACTATTCCTTTTTCCTTCCTTATTCCTACCCTCCTGCCTTGTTCACGGCTGGCAGCCGTTTACCAAAAAGTTCAGTTGCTCTATGGAGAAGGATATTCTGGCGGTGCAGCCAGAATACCTTTCCTCGTGTGAAATCCACCATGGATTGCACGTCATTGTAAGGAATAGACCGGCTCCCGTCAAACACGATAAGTGCTCTTGCGCAAAGTGCACCTTGAGGAGATAATGTGGGAAGAATCCAAAGGTGTGGATGCAATAATGTACATGTTTGTCGATACAAGCGCGGCTCTGGCCGCAATGATAGAAGAACTGGCAAGATATCCTATCATTGCTGTGGATACGGAGGCAAACAGCATGTTTGCCTACCGTGAACGAGTCGCGCTCATCCAGTTCTCCACTCCCGAGCGGGATTACATCGTCGACCCGCTGGCCGATATTCCCATACAGAACTTAGGCGACATTCTGGCTGCGCCGGATATCGAAAAGGTGTTCCACGCTGCGGAGTATGACCTAATTGGCCTGCGGCGCGACTTTGGCTTCCGGGTAGTTAACTTATTCGACACTATGCACGCGGCCCGGCTACTGGGCAAGCCGCGCGTGGGCCTGGCCGCCCTGCTGGGGGAATACTTCGGTGTTCGCGTGGACAAACGCTTCCAGCGTACGAACTGGGGTCAACGTCCCTTGTCACCTGAACAACTTGCGTACGCGGCCACGGACACCCACTACTTGATTCCCCTGCGCGATCGTCTGCGCAGCGAACTGGAGGCGCGCGGCCTGCTCTCCCTGGCCCTGGAAGACTTCAAGCGACTCACCGTGCCCCCCGAGCCCAACACGACCTTCGACCCGGAGGGATTCTGGCGCTTGCCCGGTGCTCAGCGCCTGAGCGACACGTCGTTGGCCGTGTTGAAGGCCCTCTACCTCTGGCGCGAGGAGGAGGCCAAGCGCCGGGATGTGCCCCCATTCCGGGTGCTGCACAACCGCGAACTGGTGCGCATTGCCGAAATCTTGCCCACGCGCGCACAGGACCTGGCGCGCTATCCCGACCTGAAGCACCTGGCCCGCTCCCGATACGGCCGCGCCATCTTGCGCGTGGTGCGCGAGGCCCGGGCCATGCCCCCACCCGAGCCCCCCGCTCGCTCCTCGCGCCCAAACCGAGATGTGGCCCAGCGGTACGATGCATTGCGGGCATGGCGTTACCGGGTGGCCCAGTCGCAAGGTGTGGAATCGGACATTGTCCTCCCGCGAGAGGCGTTGCGCCGCATTGCTGCTGCCAATCCCCGCACTCTGGATGACCTACGCCGGCTGAATGTTCTGGGGCCGGAACGATTACGCATGTTCGGTGAGGACATCCTGCGGGTGCTGCGGAGGGACGCATGAGCGGGCACGAGGATCGCTATTGCCGCAAGCCACCCATCCATTATGATGCGGTGTTTGGTGTCATGGGTGCGCCTTTGCGCTTTCAGACGAACAGCGCGCCCCTCTTCTCGCTGGCTGTGGATACCTTCGCCCGGTTCGGTCCACCTCGGCGTGAGGCCCCCGTTCTCACCATGCGTCTTTTCGTCCATCACGTGGACATGAGCCTGCCCCAGGACGTGTGGCCCGTGATTGCTCGCGGGCAGGATGATTACCTGTACGTGACGTGGGGACCGGGGAGCACGGTGGCCGCGGACATGGCGCGCGGTTTCATCTACGGCTTCCTGTCGCCCGATGCCCAGGCCTGGCCCCAATTGGTGCGCGATGCCTTCCTCCACGAGCCGGTGTACACGACCCTGACCCGACACGAGTATGTGCCCCTGCAGGTGGCCGTCGTTCTGTGGCGGGGGCGATATCCCCTCTACCTGGTGCCTGAACAGGGGGTGGATGTGAGCCTGCTGCTGTACAAGGCGGCGCGCGAGGGCTGGCGCCTGACCTCGACGCACCTCACGCGCGCGGTGCGCACCGCGCGGGGATGGCATTTCTGGGGTGTCCCCTGGTGGCTGCACCTCCCGTCCGAGGCGGTCTACCTCTTCCCCGAACTGGAGAACGCGCGCGCGGTGCCCGAAGGCAATGGTGAGTGGCGCGTCGTGCTCGATGTGGAGGACGTCTGGCCGGGCAGCACCGAACCCCACGCGGGGCCGGGGCCACTCATCCTTGTACGGCGCGATCTTGGTCGCGCGGATTACGACTGGATGGAACCGGATGAACTGCTGGAACAGGCGAATGTGTACCCGGTGCAGGAAGAGGTATGGATTCAGGACGGTATCCACGAGGTGGCCTCTTATCTGGCCGACCAGGGAACGTACTGGTTGGTTGTTGATGACGACCTCGACGCTTCCCTCGCGGTGCTGGACGAACTAGGCGAGCGCCACTGGCGGATATGAATGGGCCGATTTTCTTCTTCCGTCCATCGTCCATACATGATTTTTTCAATCCCCTCAGATCTCGTACAACTCGCCGTACTTGCGGCGCAAGTAGCGGATGTAGGGCTTGATGGTCAGGTCCTGGCCGGTGACCCGCTTGAGCAACTCCGCGGGCGTGTACTTCGCCCCGTGCTGGTAGATGTTCTCCTTCAGCCACGTGTGCAGCGTCCCGAACTCCCCGCGGCGCATTTCGTCCTCGATCTCCGGGTGCTCCTCCAGCGCCTTCTCGAAGAACTGGGCTGCCATGATGTTGCCCAGGGTGTAGCCCTGGAACGCTCCACCGATGGTGCCACTGTACCAGTGCACGTCTTGCAGGACCCCATCCTTGTCGTCGGGCGGCTCAATGCCCAGGTATTCGCGATATCGCTCCCGCCATGCCTGGGGCAACTCGGCCAAACTCAGATTGCCCTCCAGGAGGTCGAGTTCCAGTTCAAAGCGGATGATGACGTGCAAATTGTAGGTGATCTCGTCCGCATCAGTACGGATGAGGGACCGTTGCACCTTGTTGATGGCCCGGTAGAAGGTCTCCAGGCTCACATTGCCCAATTGCTCGGGGAAGGTGGCCTGTAGTTGGGGGTAGAAGTGCTCCCAGAAGGGACGACTGCGCCCCACGTAGTTCTCCCACAGCCGCGATTGGCTCTCGTGTACGCCCGACGAGGTGCCCGAGGCGAGGGGGGTTCCCTCATAGTCCATCTTGATGCCTTGTTCGTATAGTGCATGTCCCGCTTCGTGAAACGTGCTGAACATGGCCTCACTAAGGTCGTTCTCCTTCACGCGGGTCGTGATGCGCACATCGCCCAGGGAGAACTTAGTCATGAAGGGGTGGTGGGTTTTGTCTTGGCGCCCCCGGTCGAAGTCATACCCAAAGCGCTTGATGACTTCCAGCCCGAACGCGAGTTGCTTCTCCTCCGGGAAGTGCTGGTGCAGACAGGAGTCGTCGGCCGGCGGCTGGGACGTGATGGCCTCTACCAGGGGGACGAGAGCGTCACGCAGTTGGGCGAAGAGGGGGCGCAGGGTGCTGACCCGCATGCCGTAATCGGAGAAATCAATGAGCGGGTCGGCAATGTGTTCATGTTCGGGGAAGAACTCGGCCAGTTGACGGCTGTACGCCAGGGTTTTCTCCAGATAGGGTAGGACCATCGAGAAGTCATTGGCGGGGCGAGCTTTCGTCCATACGGTGTAGGTTACACTGACGTGCTGGCGAAACATGGCCATAAACTCGGGGGGAATACGGACGGCGCGTTCGTATTCCCGACGGGTGACGCGAATGATGGATGCCTCGTCAGAGTCGTAAGGTAGGCTTTCTTCATATGGGCGCAGTGCGTCTAATAAGCGCCCAATTTCGGGATCCACGAATTTCTCCTGAGCCAGTTTGGAAATCAGGGCTGTTTGTCGGCCGCGCGCGGGGGCACCTCCCGGCGGCATGTACGTGGTCTGGTCCCAGTGGAGAAGCGCGGCCACCCGATTTAGGTCGTACACTTCCTGCAACCGTTGCTTGAGTTCGTTGAATTGGGCCGCGTAATTGCTTGACATGAGTATGGCTCCTTTCTGGGGGGTATATATAGTTAATTTCGGCTCAAATAGCCGGTTGGCCCCATACGCTGTTCGTTTTCTGCGTCCTGAGTGCGTTTAATGTAACGGAGAAGGGAGATTTCCCGCTGGAGGACGCGTATTTCCTCGGCTAACATGTCGGCCACACTCCATTGGATAAGCAATCGTTGGCGGTCGGTCAGGCCTGCGTGTAAATTTCCTGCCACGAAAAAGGCCAAGTCGGTGGCATCGTCGGGCACCCGCTCGGGGGTCAAATCCAGGCCAATTGCTTCCCGTAGGAGTGTGCTGTACTGGTGCCATAGTTCCCGCACTTTTAGGGAAAGCGCGTAGGCGCGCACCGAATCCTCCCGCTCCTCGCGTACAACTTCCACATGTGCTTGCAGATAGGGTTCCTGATGGTTGACTTCCCGAATGCGAAACCTCCGTGTTCCCTGGACGACGACGTGCATACTGCCGTTCTCAAGCCGTTCCATGCGGACGATGCGTCCCAGCGTGCCCACCTCGTGGGGTATGGCTGGCCCGCCTACTTCCTTGCCCTTGGCGATAAGCACGATGCCCAGTTCCTCGCGCGTGTTCAACACCCGATCTATGAGGCGTAGATATCGAGGCTCGAACACGTGCAAGGGGAGCAGCATACCTGGAAAGAGAACCGTATACAGTGGAAATAGCGGCACATTCTCTTTCACTTCCACAATTTCCATCCCATTCATTCCTACATCCTCCACCACCTTGGAGTTTTTCCCCACCATGGGCAGGGGCAGAGTCCACAGACGTATGAATCCCGGCTGTCTAATGTAAGTGAGACGCCCTACGGTCGGCATGTTCTCCGTTAAAACGGGGGGCGACAAACTCGTCGTCCCCTCTTGTACGGACATCCCAAATTTGGACATGGCGACGTTGAACGGGTCTTTACCCCGCGTTTCTCAAGAATTCCCGCAGGACTACGGTAGCAAAGGCCCCTTTGGGTAGAAAGAAGGTGAATATCAGATTGCCCGCGTCGTCCTCCTCAATCTGCAAGTCGACCAACCAGAGTCGCCCCAGCCGACGCGTGCCCTTCACCTTTGCCCGTCGGAAATCCGCGAGGGACAACCCCTCCTCCTCCAAAATGGCCCGTTCCAACGCGCCCGCTTCGGCTTCAGCCTCCCACATTTTATACCCATACATAGGACCTGTAAAATGTATCTCTCCTTGTTCGTAACGGGGCTGTTCCGCAGTCACATCGCGCACGACAAACAGGCCGCCCGTGTCCGCCTTCTTGGCGATGTCCCCCTCCAGCAACCGGGTGAATTTGCCCTCCTCCACCCGTCGGGCCAGGTAGCGGTTGAACAGATACGCCTGATAGGCCGAAATAAGGAAGCGGCGCAGCCAGCGATCCCGGGGCCCGCGACCCTGCAAGACTTCCCGGCCCCGCTGCGGGTTGTCCCTCTCCCGTCCAAAGCGTTGCTCGCCATAGTAATTAGGAACCCCCACCTGTCGCAAAAAGTCGGCAATGGCGCGCGCGCGTTCCAGGTCCCCCGGCGCGGTGTCCACCACGGTGATGCGGAAGCGATTGCCCAGCAAATGGCCCGGCTTCAACTTGTTTCGGTGACGTCTGGCCCAGTGGACGTAGATTTCGGGAAACTCACGGCGGATGCGTTCCAACGCTTCCTCGGGAGGCACGCGAGGGATGGAGAAGGCCTGGGTGGTGACCGCGTGGCGATCCTTGAGCCCGGCCATGCCGACGTCGTCCTTGCGAAGGCCGAATATCTGGGCCAATCGGTCACGCACGTAGGTGCTGGTCATCTCGCGCTTGGTGATCCGCAGGAAGGTGTGTTCCCCCTCCCCGCTCGGCTCATAGAGAGGGACCTCCTCGACCACGAAGTGTTCGGGGTGGGCGCGCAGCCGCCCCCGAATGCCGGGCAGGTGAGCGCTGATGTAGGGAAGTTGGAGCGCGTCTCGGATGTCCGCCTTGTCCATGCCCATCCCTTTCCGACAAGCGTTACCCGACCAGGCCCTTCACCACAGGATGCGACAAGGCCCTGGTCAGCGAATCCCCTTTGTGCACCACAAAGGTGTGTACGTTATGCCGGGCCAAGTGGGAGATGGC
>JALWHQ010000259.1 GCA_026983525.1 Anaerolineae bacterium
GGTTGGGATAGGGCGTTATGCGCGAGCGCGGCCGGGGAAGGCGCGACCGGAAGTCCTCACCCCTTCTGCTGAGCCCGATCAGCGGTGGAGGACCAGAAGGCGGCCCGCGCCGAGCCACACGCGCGCGGGCGGCTCCACCACCACCAGGTGGGCAATGCGGCCCAGTTCGAGATTGACATTGCGCAAGGGGGGCTCAAGTCCCTGGGTCACGATCTCCGTGGCGCTGGGGGATAGGGGAAGCAGGACAACGCGATCCCCCGCCGCGCTCTCGATGACCGCGGCCTCGCCGTGGCGCAAGAGGTATCCCGTCTCGGTACCGTGGACAAAGGTCAATCGGGCCGCGCCCCACTCGGCACGGGCGAGAAGGAGCAAGTTCCCCAGACTCTCCGCCAGCGAGTCCATAACCAGCCCCAGAAGCAGGATGTCGCGGGCCCCCGTCGTGATGGCGTAGTTGAGGGCCAGTTCGAGGGCCGTTTGCACGTGTTCATCCGCGGGGGTGAGGATGCGGGCACGCGCGTTGTGGATCTCCTCACGACGTCTCTCGTCGAGGGATGTAAGCGGCCCGATGACCGCTTCAGGCGTATATCCCTCCTCCAACAGGGAAGGAACGAGGGCGGCCCTGCAAATCAGCCGACGATCGGACAGGTAGTCGGCCAGGGGCCGGGGTAGGTTGGGCGGGCCGATCAGGATGGCACAGCGCCAGGGACGGGCATCCTCCTCGCTCATTCAGCCTCCAACGCGGCCTCGTGCATCAGATGCTCCACCGCGGCGTAGGGGTCGATCTCGCGCGCGGCCACCCGCTCAACAGTTGCCTCGAAATTTCCCTCGGGAACCCGCTCCAGCAGCCGCGCCATCAGTGCATCGCGCAAAATGTGATCGAGCAAGTGCGCGGCGCGCTCACTCTCTCGACGGGCCATCTCCCCGCTTTCCTCGAGGAAGTGGCGGTGCTGCTCCACCGCGTCCACCAGTTCGGGAACGCCCTCCCCGCGCGTGGCTACGGTCTTGAAAATGGGGGGCCTCCACCCCTCATGGGTCCCCTCGGGCATGTCGACGCGCATGGCTCGCCCGTGGTGGCGCACCGTTCGAGGCCCCAGGCCGAGCATGGTTTGCAGGGCCATAAAGGTCCGATCCGCGCCCTCCCGGTCGGCCTTGTTGACCACGAAAATGTCGGCGATTTCCAGCACCCCCGCCTTGATGGCCTGGATGTCGTCCCCCAGTCCGGGTGCTTCAACCACGATGACCGTGTGGGCCGAGGAGGCGATGTCCACCTCTGCTTGACCTACTCCTACCGTCTCGATGAGAATGCGGTCAAATCCCATCGCGTCGAGAACGAGGACGACGTCGTCCGTGGCGCGCGCCAGCCCGCCCAAACTGCCCCGGGTGGCCATGCTCCGTATGTACACCCCCGGGTCGCCCACCAGGTCTTTCATGCGCACCCTGTCCCCCAGCAGGGCCCCACCCGAAAAGGGGCTGGTCGGGTCGATGGCGATGATGCCCACCGTCATGCCCCGCTGCCGGTACTCGCGCGCCATCGCGTTCACCAGGGTAGACTTGCCCGTGCCGGGCGCGCCCGTAATGCCCACAATGTGCGCGCGCCCGGTGTGGGGGTAAAGGCGCTGCAGAACAGCGCGCGCCTGCTCGCCATCGTTCTCCACGATCGTGATGAGGCGGGCCAGGGCGCGCCGGTCACCGGCCAACGCGGCCGTGATCAGTTCTTCTACAGAAGGTGCAGAACGGGTGTTCACGTCGTGCCAACGCTCCTCTGTGAAGTTACAGGTTAAAGGTTGAATGCTGAAGATTCAGGGGTGTTAGGCAGCCTTGGGTGCTTCCTCCGTGTCAAGGTTCAGTTCCCGGCGAATGAAGGCGATGATGTCCGTGGTTAGGGTGCCGGGGCCGAACACGCCTTTCACACCCAGGGCTTTCAGTTTGGGCACGTCTTCGTCCGGGATGATGCCCCCGACCAAAACCAGCACGTCGTTCAGCCCCTTTTCCTTCAACAGGCGCATGATCTTGGGGACAAGGGCCATGTGCGCGCCCGAGAGGATGCTCAGGCCGACCACGTCCACGTCTTCCTGGAGCGCGGCCTCGGCAATGGCTTCGGGCGTTTGGCGAATGCCGGTATAGATGACTTCGAACCCGGCATCGCGCAGCGCGCGCGCCACGACCTTTGCTCCCCGGTCATGCCCGTCCAGGCCGGGCTTCGCAACGAGGACACGAACTTTGCGGGATGACGCCATCGTTTCTGCTCCTTGCGGTAGGGTTATAAGGACGATGGACGATGGATGATAGACAACCATTGTCTATCGTCCATCGTCCACCGTCCCCTTTAAAACCACACCGGCTCTTCCCACTCGCCGAATTCCTCGCGCAAGATCCCCATAATCTCGCCCAGGGTGGCGTAGGCAGCCACCGCGTCCAGGATGGGGTACATGAGGTTCTTGCCGTTGCGGGCCGCTTCGCGCACTTCGTGGAGGGTGCGGGTGACCTCCCGGTTGTCTCGCGTGCGGCGCAACTCTTGCAGGCGGCGCACCTGACGATCATACCCCTCGGGATCCATTTCCAGGAGCGGAATCTCCAGGGGCTCTTCCTCTACGTATTCGTTGACCCCCACGATAATGCGCCGTTTCGCGTCCACCTCCAGTTGATAACGGAAGGCCGCGTCCGCAATTTCCTGCTGGAAGAAGCCCTTCTCGATGGCCGGAATGACGCCGCCCAAGGATTCGATGCGACGGAAGTACTCGTTCGCCTCCTCCTCCATGCGATTGGTCAGGGCCTCCACGTAGAAGGAACCGCCCAGAGGGTCGATGGTGTTCGTGACCTCCGTCTCGTGGGCGATGATTTGTTGGGTGCGCAGCGCGATGCGCACCGCCTTTTCCGAGGGCAGGGCCAGGGCTTCGTCCATGGAGTTGGTGTGCAGGCTCTGCGCGCCCCCCAGCACCGCGGCCAGGGCCTGAATCGCCACGCGCACGATGTTGTTCTCCGGCTGCTGGGCCGTCAGGGTGCAACCGGCGGTCTGGGCGTGGAAACGCAGCGTCCACGAACGCGGGTTCTTGGCGCCGTACTTGTCGCGCATGGCGCGGGCCCAGATGCGCCGCGCGGCCCGGAACTTGGCAATTTCCTCGAAGAAGTCGTTGTGAACGTTGAAGAAGAAAGAGAGGCGGGGAGCAAACGCGTCGACATCCAACCCTCGTTCCAAGGCTGCCTCCACGTAAGTAAACCCATCCGCCAGGGTGAAGGCCAGTTCCTGCACGGCCGTCGAGCCGGCCTCGCGAATGTGATAGCCGGAGATGCTGATGGGATGCCAGCGGGGCATCTCGTTGGCCGCGAATTCAATGGTGTCCACGACCAGGCGCATGGAGGGTTCGGGCGGGAAGATGTACTCCTTCTGGGCGATGTACTCCTTCAGGATGTCGTTCTGAATGGTGCCTCCCAAAACCCGCCGCGGGATGCCCCGCTTTTCCGCGGTCACAATGTACATGGCCCAAATCACCGCGGCAGGCGAGTTGATGGTCATGGACGTGGTGATCTCGTCCAGGGGAATGCCGTCAAGAAGGATTTCCATGTCTCGCAGGGAAGAGACGGCCACCCCGCACTTGCCGAACTCCCCTTCGGCTTCGGGCGCGTCCGTGTCATAGCCGTACAACGTGGGCAAATCGAAGGCGATGGAAAGGCCCGTCTCCCCCTCGGCCAGCAAGTACTTGAATCGCTCGTTGGTTTCTTCCGCCGTCCCAAAGCCCGCGAACATACGCATGGTCCAGAGTCTGCCGCGGTACATGGTGGGGTAGGGGCCGCGGGTGAAGGGAAACTCGCCCGGAAAACCCAGGTCGCGGAAATAATCGAGGTCGACAACGTTGTCGGGCGTGTAGAGGCGTTCGACGGGCTTGCCGGAAATGGTGGTGAACTTCTCGTAGCGTTCGGGGAAACGGGACAACGCCTTCTGAACCGTCGTCTCCTCCCACCGTTCCTTCTCCTCGTGTACCTTCCGAGCCTGCTCCTTATCGTACATGCGCCACCTCCGTTGGTGTGCTCGTGCGATGGAGGACAAAATCCCGATGTGTGTTCCATTTTACCGGAAAAGGGCGCCACGCGTCCAAAAGGAGCGAAAGAATGGGGGCTGAGTAAGTGGACAAGAATCATTCACCGTCGGACGTAAGGGCGACAGACGATAGACGATGGACGATGGACGATAGATGACGATTTAGAGCCATCGTCCATGGTCCATCGTCGACTTACTGCCCATGTAGACTTGCTTTTGCCCTCGTACTTAAGTGGGAGGACAAGAAGGGTTCTTATGGACAACCCACAACCCGGTACCGCGCGCCGTCTGTCTGCAAGTGAAAGGGCACCTCCGGGGAAAGGTAGAAGGTCGTTTCCGGGTGGCTGAGGATGACGCTCCCCAGGGCGGACGTGGATGTATCGGGTGAAGTGAGGATGACGTGAGGAGCAAGCAAAGCGGCCGGAGGAAGGCGGTCCAACGTCCCCACAATCCAGAGGGTCGCGCCTCGCCCATAGGCGGGGATGGCCCCTCGCCACGTCGCGCGAGGGGCGTATATCACGCTCAACCGGCCTACGTCCACGCGCAAGGCCGGGGGAGTGAGGTCCTCCACGGTCACGCGAAGGCCTTTGCTCTGGAATATCTCCCCACGGCGCACGCCGTGCGCGCGGCCCCTCATCTCCTCACCCCATGCCAACTGGACGGCCGATGTACGCCTTGTGGGAAAGGCCCAGCCCTCGCCGGGCCGATACCGCCGAAACAGCGCGGCCTGGGCGGTCCACAGGTCTCCATCCTCCACGCGCGTGAGCACGACCAAATCGACATTCGCCCCAAGAGGAGGGAGCACACGTCCCACGAACCGTACCAGGTCCGCCGAGGATGCCGGCCCATCCATCAGGATGACATGGCCCTGAGGGCCAACAATGACGAGCCCCTCGCCTTGGGGGAACACCCACACGTGCGCCTGTCCCTTTGGCTCGCGCGCCAACACGTACAGGACAAGCACGTCGATCAGGGCCAGGGCCAGGA
>JALWHQ010000260.1 GCA_026983525.1 Anaerolineae bacterium
ACATGAGGGGGCCTATAGATGAGGATAAAACAGAAGGGCGGGCTAATGCCCGCCCTTCTGTTTTGGGGGATGCAGTAGCCCGGTTATTTGCTCGGAGTGTTTGCCGGTTGTTTAGAATATCGGTACACGATACGCCCTCGGGTTAAATCATAAGGGGATAATTCCACACGCACACGATCACCCAATAACACACGAATATAGTGCTTGCGCATCTTCCCGGATAAATACGCCAGAATTTCGTGGCCATTATCCAGTTGTACCTTGAACGTTGTGTTTGGTAGTGTTTCAACGACTGTTCCATCTAATAGCAATTTCTCTTCTGTTTTCGCCATAAATCCCCTCCTCCTTTTCGCACCGAGCAAACAACACATTGGACTTCTAACGTTCTTAAAACTACTATACCCGTTCCGGTGCTTGTATGTCAAACAACCCCTCATGGATTGTCACGCTTGGCTCTTCCACCTCTTTTAGAAACCTCTCCAGGTCTTGCAGAGATCGCTCCGCGTACAAGCGGTAGCGTTGGCGTTTGTTCCGCACTCGTCTGGGGAGGGGAGGCAGCAAGCCAAAGTTGGCCTTCATGGGCTGGAAGTCTCGTGGGTCAGCGTGGGTAATGTAGTAGAGCAAAGCGCCCATCATCGTGGTACGCGGGAACACCAACGGAGGCTTCCCCTGCAAAAGGCGGGCTGCGTTGATGCCCGCGACCAAGCCGCCCATGGCCGACCCGACATATCCTTCTGTGCCCGTGATCTGACCGGCAAAGAAGAGATCGTCCCGCTTGCGGAACTGGAGCGTGGGGCGCAGGAGCACCGGTGAGTTGATGAACGTGTTGCGGTGCATCTGCCCAAAGCGGACGAATTCCGCGTTCTCCAATCCCGGGATCATGCGCAGGATTTCCTTTTGCGCGCCCCACTTGATATTCGTCTGGAAGCCGACCAGGTTGTACAGCGTGCCTGCCACGTTGTCCTGGCGCAGTTGGACGACCGCATAGGGCTGTTTGCCTGTGCGCGGGTCAATGAGCCCTACCGGGCGCATAGGGCCAAACGCGAGCGCGTCCGGGCCCCGCTTGGCAATGACTTCGATGGGCAAGCACGCCTCGAAGAACCGTTCGTCCTCCTTCTCAAAGTCACGCAGTTCAATAGTGGGCGCGTTCACCAGCGCTTCCACGAAGCGATAGTACTCTTCCCTGGTAAAGGGGCAGTTGATGTAATCCCCCTCTTCCTGCTGGCCGTCGCCGTAGCGATTGGCCCGAAAGCAGATCTCCATGTTGATGGTGTCCGCCTTTACGATGGGCGCCAGCGCGTCGTAAAAGTACAGGTATCGCTCCCCTGTCAGAGCGGCAATCTTCTCCGCCAGCGCGTCCGAGGTGAGTGGGCCTGTGGCGATGATCGTGGGTTCATCCGGGATGTCCGTGACCTCTTGGCGGCGAATTTCGATGTTGGGGTGATTCTCCAGGTGCTCGGTGACCATGGCCGCGAATCCCTTGCGATCAACGGCCAGTGCGCGACCCGCGGGCAGCGCGTTCGCCTCGGCCGCGCGCACAATGAGCGAGCCCAGGCGCCGCATTTCCTCTTTCAAAAGGCCCAGCGCGCGATCGACCTCTCGGGCTCCCAAACTGTTGGAACAGACCAGTTCGGCAAACTTATCCGTGCGATGGGCCGGCGTCATTTTCTTTGGCCGCATTTCATAGAGGATAACGTGAACCCCGCGAATTGCGGCCTGCCACGCCGCCTCCGATCCGGCCAGCCCAGCGCCGATGATGTGCAATACGTTTCGTTCTTTCATCGTCTTCTTATCCCGACCTATACTCCTGGCCTTTTGATAAACAGTCGTCGGCTGTGTGGAGGGGAGTCTACTATATGCTACGAGTTCACGTTGGGAAATGTTTTATCGAGACGCCCACCAGCCAAAGGCCGAGCGCCAGATGACGAAGGCGACAAGTTGGGTCACGGTGAACACGACGGTGAACACGGGGTTTAGCGGCGACATAAGCACCAGGGAACGGATGACCGTAACAAAAGGCCCTATGGCTGTCCAGGCCCAGGCTGCTCGCCACCACACTCGGCCGGGCGTCCTGCATATGCTCTCGTCGAAAAGTCCAAACCAGGGAGCAAACCATACCCAGCCCGCAAAGGCCAGAACAAAGGTGAGCGCCATGCGCCCAATGGCCCCCAATTGTTGGTGGCTGACAAAGCCGATCACCGTCATCAAGGCCACCACGATGACGTCACCAATGAGAACCTGTCGCTGGAGTTTGGAGAGTGTCATGGCTAATATGCCCCCAATTCACGTAATCGTTCATCGCTGATGCCAAAATGATGGGCCAGTTCGTGCAGTACAGTGCGCCGAACGAGATACCGCAAATCATCCACATCGCGCGCCATCTGCTGCAAGGGCCCCTGAAAAATGGTGATTTTATCGGGTAAGACAAGCCCGTAAAAATGCCCCCGTTCGGTCAAGGGCACACCCTCGTACAGTCCCAGAAGGGTTTGCCCACGGGAGAGACCGACGCGACGTAATTGGTCGGGCGTGGGGGCCCAGGCGACTACCACTTCCACGTTTTGTAGATGACGCGCGATGTCCTCCGGCAACCCGTCCAGCACCTCGACGACAAGCGCCTCGAATTCGTCACGGGAAAGGTGTACACCGCGTCCACTACTCATACCGCAACGCCTCAATCGGGTGCAACCGGGCCGCGCGCGTGGCCGGATAAATGCCGAAGAAGAGCCCAACGGCCGCGGAGAACCCCGTCGCCAGGGCCACCGCCTCTATCGTCACACGCGCTTGGAAGTCACCGGCGAACTGGGACACGAGAAATGCCCCCGCGACGCCCAGCATTATTCCCACAAATCCTCCGATAAGCGAGAGAATGACCGCCTCGATCAGAAACTGGAGCAGGATATCGCGACGTCGTGCACCCACAGCCTTGCGTAAGCCGATCTCTCGTGTCCGTTCGGTCACCGAGACCAACATGATGTTCATGATACCAATGCCACCCACTATCAGAGAAATCGCGGCAATCGCGCCCAGGAAAATCGTCAACACCCGGGTGATGTCCCCGAAGATATTGATGAGGTCTTTCTGGTTGATCACCGTGAAGTCGTCTTCGTCTAAGTAGCGGATGTCATGCCGTTCGCGAAGGATTTGGGTGATCTCCTGGGCAGCGTCCTCCATGGCCTCTTCACTCACCGCACTGACCAGAATGGCGGACACCACATAGTCGCCTCGATAAGTACGCCCGCGAAAGAGTCGGGTTTGTGCGGTCGTGATGGGCACGAACACGCGCAAATCTTCACTGCCAAATCCTCCGCCTCCCTTCTCCTCCATGACGCCTATCACTTTGAAGGGCACGTTGTTGATACGGATGGTCTTCCCGATAGGGTCAATGTCGCGGAAGAGGCGATCGCGTACCAGTGTGCCTATTGTTGCCACTCTTGTATGGCCCGCCACTTCTTCCTCTGTGAACAGGCGACCTTCCACGGCAGGCCAATTTCGGATTGTAAAATAATCAGGGGTGACGCCCAATATCTGCGCAATGATTTCCTTTTTGCGGTAACTGGCACGTGCAGATTTCTGTAGCACGGGGGCAACACGCTGCACGCTTGGTGCCCGAATAGGATCTTGCAAAGCGCGTGCATCGCCCATGGTCAGGGGGTGCGGCGACCGGTTGCGCGCGGATGGTAAACCCTCCTCCAACTGGCCGGGGATGACAAAGAGGACGTAGGTGCCGATGCTCTCGAATTGGGCGCGCACGAAACTTTCAACCCCCTGCCCCACAGCCAGCAGGGTGATAACGGCCGCAACGCCGATGATGATGCCCAGCATGGTCAATGCCGAGCGTAATTTGTTTGCTGCCAGGCTGCGCAAAGCTGTTCGGATGGCTTCTAAGAGAGACATAGTTTTCTTAAACATGCCATGGGCCAGAAGGCCATAGATTTGCCAACGGAATCGTTTCCTCTCAGGCGCAATTTACCGGTGTTTGGCCTCATACAACGCCCCACCAGGCATAGCCACTTTAGGGTGAAGGACAGACTCATCGCCGACGATGAGTCCATCGCGTAGGTAAACGATGCGCCGCGTGTGGCGGGCGATGTCCGGTTCGTGGGTCACGAGCACGACCGTGATGCCCTGCTCCTGGTTCAGGTGCTGGAAAATATACATCACTTCCGCGCCGGACTTGGAGTCCAAGTTGCCGGTAGGTTCATCGGCCAGGATGATGCTTGGGTTGTTGACCAAGGCGCGCGCGATGGCCACACGCTGCTGCTGTCCCCCGGAAAGTTCGTTTGGCCGATGATGGAGGCGGTCGCCAAGCCCCACACGTTCCAGTGCTTCTTGGGCACGGCGCCGGCGTTCCCGCCGAGAAAAGACACCGGCGTAGACAAGGGGCAGTTCCACCTGTTCCAGCGCGGTTAAACGAGGGAGCAAGTTGAAGTTTTGGAATACAAATCCGATGCGCTTGTTGCGGATTTCTGCCAGTTGATCGTCATTAAGGCGGGATACATCCTGACCTTCCAGTAAATAGCGACCACTGGTGGGGGTATCCAGTGCACCAATGATGTTCATGAGCGTGGATTTCCCCGATCCAGATGGTCCCATGATGGCAATCATGTCCCCTCGCTGTACCTGTAAGGACACCCCGCGCAAGGCGTGGACTTGTACCTTGCCCATTTGGTAGATTTTCACGATATTCTCCAAGCGGATGACTATCTCGCTGTTTGATCCATTCGATTCCATAATCTCAGACATAATATAGCCCTGTGGTACAAGGTGTTCAACGTGTATTCCCCATCAGCCGCCTCCGAATAACCCTCTGCGGAGGCGTTCGCCAGAAGAGACCTCGCGTACGACGACAACATCGCCCTCTTGTAGACCCGATACAATCTGACTGTACTGGTCGTTGCGCAACCCCACTTCGACCTTTGTTCTAACCGGAATGCCTTCTACGAGTTTATCCACATAGAATTCACCCG
>JALWHQ010000261.1 GCA_026983525.1 Anaerolineae bacterium
CCCCCGAGCAGGCGCGCGTGTGGGAGCGCATTCGTCACGCCCTGGATGCGTCGGCCCAAGCCCCTCCATCCACCTTCCTCCTCCACGGTATCACAGGCAGCGGCAAGACCGAGATCTACCTGCGGGCCATCGAGCATGTGCTGGAACAGGGCGGCCAGGCCCTCTTCCTCGTGCCCGAAATCGCGCTGACCCCCCAGACGGTACAACGGGTAGCCGCGCGCTTCCCCGGCCGCCTCACCGTGTGGCACAGCGACCTCAGCGTGGGGGAACGGTTCGACATCTGGCGTCGGGCCAAGGCCGGGGAAATCGACGTCGTCGTGGGCACGCGCTCCGCGCTCTTTGCCCCCCTGCCCCGGCTGCGCCTCATCGTTCTGGACGAAGAGCACGATGAGTCCTACAAGAACCAGCGGTTGCCCTACTACCACGCCCGCGACGTGGCCCTGCACCTGGCCCACCTCACGGGCGCGACCGTCATTCTGGGCTCTGCCACCCCGGATGTCGTTTCGTACACGCGCGCGCGGCAAGGTGAGTTCGCCCTCCTCAGCCTGCCCCAACGCATCATCGCCCACCGTCGCCAGGTGGAGGCCATGCAAGCCGAAACCGCCGCGGATGCGACCGCCTGGCGCCCTCTGGCCGCGCACGTGCCCGAAGTACGGACGGTCCCCCTGCCCCCCGTGCGCATCGTGGACATGCGCGTCGAACTGCAGGCGGGCAACCATTCCATCTTTTCGCGCGCCCTGCAAAAGGCCCTGCGCCACGTGCTGGACGCGGACCAGCAGGCCATTCTCTTCATCAATCGGCGGGGGCGCGCCACCTTTGTGCTCTGTCGCGATTGTGGGCATGTGCTGAAGTGTGAGCGCTGCGATGTCCCCCTGGCCTTTCACATCCTCGAAGAGGGGGATAGCACAAAGGACACGCGCGGGGTGCTCCTGTGCCACCACTGCAACCGCCGCTACCCGGTGCCCGAGAAGTGTCCCGTCTGTGGGAGCCCGCGCATTCGCTACTTCGGTGGGGGGACCCAACGGGTGGAGGAGGAAGTGCGCCGCCTCTTTCCCGAGGCGCGCGTGCTTCGCTGGGATAGGGACGTAACCCTGGAGCGGGGCGCGCACTGGCGCATTCTGGAAGCCTTTGCGAACCACGAGGCCGACATCCTCATCGGTACCCAAATGCTCGCCAAGGGGCTCGACCTGCCGCGCGTCACCCTGGTGGGGGTGGTCAGCGCGGACGAGGGGCTATTCCTGCCCGACTTTCGCACCGCGGAACGCACGTTTCAGGTGCTCATGCAAGTGGCCGGTCGTGCAGGCCGGGGCCTTTGGGGAGGGCGGGTGATCGTGCAGACGTACAACCCGCAGCATTACGCCGTGCGCGCCGCAGCAAAGCACGATTACCTCCGCTTCTACCGCCGGGAAATCGAATTCCGGCGCCAGGCCGGGTATCCCCCCTTTGCCCGCCTGGTGCGTTTGGTCTACACCCACACCCAGGCCCAGCGCGCCCGCCAGGAGGCGGAGCGCCTGGCCGTGGATCTGCGCGACGAGGCCATCCGCCGTGGCCTGGACGACATATCCATGATCGGGCCGGCTCCGTGCTTCTACGCGCGTCTGCGGGGCCAGTATCGGTGGCACATCATCCTGCGCGGGGAAGGCGCCCTCACCTTGTTGCGGCACGTGCCGCTCCCGCGCGGTTGGCGCGCCGACGTCGACCCCGTCAACACGTTGTGAGAGACGTTGAAAAACGCGCATCCTCACCCGGAGCCCAGTTTTTCCACCACCAAGAAGTGGGAAAGGCCAAACGCGCGCAGAGGCGTATGTTCCAGAGCGTGGGCGACGGCCCGCATCGCTCGTCCCAGGCGGGGCCAGCGGGCAATGATGTTGTCGTACCCGGGATACACCTGCGTGTGATACACCATCCGCACCGGCAACCCGGCAAAAAGACGGCGCAGCCCGCGCGAAGTGTACGCGCGCACGTGAGGCGCCAGCCGATTTCGCAAGGGATTGGGGAGCCAGTTGATGAGGGGTGTGTTGCCGAAGTGGTATTTCCCACGCCAGTAATGCCCGTGCGTCTCAAAGAAGTACAGTCGGTTGGGGCAGAAAATGACCGCCCGTCCCCCGGGCTTGAGCACGCGCACCATCTCGGCCACGGTTGCCCGGTCGTCCATGACGTGCTCGATGACCTCGTGGCTGAACACGGTGTCGAACGTGTTCTCGGGGAAGGGGAGCCACTCCCCCGCGGCCTGGCACAACATGGGAAGGCGAAGGGAGGTTGCCCCCATGTGCAGGACCTTGGCGTCGATGTCGATGCCCACCACGTGAGGGGTGAAACGCCGAAACGCGCGCACGTACATGCCGATGCCGCACCCATCCACCAGGACACGCGCGTCCTCGAGTCGCGTCCACTGTCGCACCAGGTTCAGACGCCGTTCCTGGCCCGCGCGCCACACGTAACTGGGATGCCCCAGGCGGGCCGCTTCCTCTGCACTGCGACGCATCTCCACTCTCATCGCACGCGCTCCCATCCCGCATCGGTGCGTTGCCACTCCGCCTTCCAGCCAAAGCCGCGACGATTGTCGATCAGGCGTACCCAGTCCAGGCGAACCGCGTACCAGCCCACATCGGCCAGGGCCTGGGCCAGTGCAGCCGCCTGGGGGTGCCCATGAGCCGCCATCTTCAAAAAGGGAAAACGGTGGGCGTACACGGCCCAGGCCTCTTCCCGTTGCTCGCGAGGCAGCGGGCTCGCCTGCCCTCGCGCCTGGAGCCCCTGAATGCGTTGCCAATCTTGCCCGTCCTTGTAAACGGCAAGGGCCACGGTAGGCCGCGCCCGCAAATTCTGCACATGCTCCGTGGATGCTTCGGAGACGAACACCAGCGCGCCGTTGGGCATGATGGCGTAAAAGAGGGGAGTGGATGCCGGCGTCCCATCCTTCCCCACCGTGCTCAACGTCATCGTCGTGTGCTGTTCCAGGAACACGACCACGGGTTCCGGCAGCGCGCCCTGTTTCGGCACTTTCATCCCCCCCTTTAACTCGAAACCTTTCGATAAGCGCCCACCATCACGGAACGGAACGGCCGCAGGAAGGGGAGATACATGGCGCGGCTGTAGAGAAGCCCGAGGATGTATGTGGGTCGGTTCAGAGCGAAGTAGTTGAACGTGCCGTCGGCCAGCAAGAGCCACTCGCGACGGAGCCCACACGCGCGCAGGCACGCGTCCAGCGCGCGGGGCGTGTTACAGCGAAATCGCGTCGGGAAGACGTCGTCCTCGGCCACGCCCAACTTCGCCTTCATGCGGCGGTGCCAGCCAAAGGGCGAGAGGTGGGTAAGAAGCGTGGAGGGAGCGAGCAAAGACGGCGTCCTGACGAGGAGCAGCCCCCCGACGTCCTCGCCGTGCTCGCCGGGCGGCCGCAGGATGCGGGCCAGTTCGGCCATGCTCTCATAGGGGCGCTCCAGGTGCTCTATCACATCGTTGCACACGATCACGTCGAACACGCCGTCGGGAAAGGGCAGGGTTTCCAAGGTGCCCTGGACGAACGCGTCCAGGAAGTGCTGAGAAGGACGCACGACATCGATGCCCACGATGAGGCGAGCCTGCCCGATGTAGGGGCGCAGGAACCAGGACCCCTTCCCACACCCTGCGTCCAGCACCCGCGCGCCGGGATGAATGGCAGATGCAAGGGTCTGGCGGAAGCGCGCCCACAAGCGCGCTCGCGCCTGAGGAAACCAGCGTTCTTCCAACCGATGGCGTTCTTCCCACGTCAGCATATGCCCAGTATAGCACGAAGGCCGGGAAGCAAGGAAAGCCCACACGCCGCGCGGGAGGTCTTGGACGTCAACAAGGAATTTTACATCTAAGGGAATCTCTATGAAGCGTCGAGAAAGGTCGTCAGAAGAGACACGGCCTTTTCCACCCCATCTTCCTGACGAATAAGGTCGGCAAGTGCTCGCGCTCGCGCTTGCATGTGTGGATGACGCACCGCCGCATCTACAGCCTCTGCAAGGCGCCGAACGGTCAATGCAGCGCGTGGCACAGGCGCAGGCCCCACCCCCAAAGCGTACACTCGCTGCGCCCAGAAGGGCTGATCAAAGTAGAAGGGTACGACGACCTGAGGCACTCCGGCCCGAAAGCCAGCCGCGGTTGTTCCGGCCCCACCGTGATGAATGACCGCCGAGCATCGGGGGAAAAGCCAGGCATGCGGTACGTCGTCCACCAGCAGAATGGTGGAGGGAAGATCCACACCACTGATACCCGCCCATCCTCTCAGAAGGATGCCCCGCTGTCCGGTCTCTTGTAAGGCGGCCACTACGGTTCGGGCAAGCGTTTCCCTGTCTACGTCCACCATGCTTCCAAACCCTACGTATACGGGAGGGGAGCCCGCGTCGAGAAATTCCAGCAGCGCGCGCGGCGGACGCCAATTGAATTCATCCAAAAACCAGTAACCCGTAATATGAATCCAGGGGCCCCAATCAGAGGGCCGAGGAACAACGTGTTCACTGAATCCATACAGGATGGGAATGGCTGCAGCATCGATGGAAAAGTAAAACCGCCATGATTTGGGCGGCAGCCCCAAAATCTCCCGACGGCAACGATTAATGGCCGAACGCATGGAGGCGACCAAGAGCCAATTGGGAAGGCGATAACTTAGCCAGTTTGTCAAACCCTTGAAGGGCAACCAAGGAGGAGGAGCAGGAGCCATAGGGGAAGGAAACGCGCGCGTGGGAGTCAGGGGCTGAAGATACACCCCTATATAGGGAATGCCCAAAGCCTCCGCCACATGAGCCGCAGGAAAGCCTAAGACCGCGAAGAGGATCGCATCCACTCCCTGAGCAGCCGCGAGAGCATCCTCAAAATATCGGCGGGCAACAGGAGGGAATTGGCGAGCCAACCATTGCATTAGGCGCCAACTCCGTCCTGACGTTCGA
>JALWHQ010000262.1:0-1403 GCA_026983525.1 Anaerolineae bacterium
AGTGGCCCGAGGGCCAAAAGGGCGAAGGCAAGGATGGGTCGGTGTGGTACGCCGCATATAAGGGAACCCTGGGCTGGATCGTGAACACCTCCATGGTGGACAAGGTGCCGCGCTCCTGGAAGGAACTCAACGACGAGCGCTACAAGGGCCTGGTAAGTTACCTGGACCCGCGCGCCACAGGAACGGGCATCAACACCGTGGAGGCAGCCGCCTATGCCGTGTCCGGCGACCCCTACAACTACGAGGCAGGAGCCAAGTTCCTGGCCGAACTCCACCAGAAGGGCATCATCGCCTCCGTCGACCCCAAGGTGGACATCAGCAAGTTCCAGCGCGGTGAGGTGGCCATCCTCATCAACTTCGACTACAACCTCCTCAAATGGAAGGAGGACCTGGGCATCCCCGCCGAAGTGGTCATCCCAGAGGACGGCACCGTTTCCTCCGGCGGCGGTGTGGTGGCCGCTCGCAACGCGCCACACCCGAACACGGCCAAACTGTTCCTGGAATACCTGCTCTGCGGCGAGGGACAGCAACTCTACGCCAAGGCCTTCGTCTCACCGATGAACCCCGACGTGGAGTTGCCGCCCGACGTGGCAGCCAAGTTCCCACCCAAGGAGGCCTACAAGAGCGCCGTCTTCATCGACTACAAGAAGGACGCCGAAATCTCCGACGCACTCAAGGCCGCCTGGGCAGAAGCCGTCGGCGCACCTGCCCCTGCCGAGGAGAAGGAGAGCAAAGCCCCCTCGCTCGACGAGTTGGTGAAGAAGGCTAAGGCGGAGGGTGGTGTTATCAACACCTATGGAATGCCTGAGACGTGGGCCAACTACGGAGAGATTTACAGTGTCTTCGAGCAGAAGTACGGCATTCGCCAGCAGGACATCGACATGGGCTCCTCGGTCGTGCTGGCCCGTATGCGGGAGGAGAAGGCCTCCAAGAACGACGTGGCAGACCTGAAACCCTCCTTCGCGGCGATGCTGGCCAACGAAGGGCTCACCCTCGACTACAAGGTGAGTTGCTGGGACAAGTGGCCCGAGGGCCAAAAGGGCGAAGGCAAGGATGGGTCGGTGTGGTACGCCGCATATAAGGGAACCCTGGGCTGGATCGTGAACACCTCCATGGTGGACAAGGTGCCGCGCTCCTGGAAGGAACTGAACGACGAGCGCTACAAGGGCCTGGTAAGTTACCTGGACCCGCGCGCCACGGGAACGGGCATCAACACCGTGGAGGCAGCCGCCTATGCCGTGTCGGGGGATCCCTACAACTACGAGGCAGGAGCCAAGTTCCTGGCCGAACTCCACCAGAAGGGCATCATCGCATCCGTCGACCCCAAGGTGGACATCAGCAAGTTCCAGCGCGGTGAGGTGGCCATCCTCATCAACTTCGACTACAACCTCCTCAAGTGGAAG
>JALWHQ010000262.1:1413-4885 GCA_026983525.1 Anaerolineae bacterium
GGACGGCACCGTTTCCTCCGGCGGCGGTGTGGTGGCCGCTCGCAACGCGCCACACCCGAACACGGCCAAACTGTTCCTGGAATACCTGCTCTGCGGCGAGGGACAGCAACTCTACGCCAAGGCCTTTGTCTCGCCGATGAACCCCGACGTGGAGTTGCCGCCCGACGTGGCAGCCAAGTTCCCGCCCAAGGAGGCCTACAAGAGCGCCGTCTTCATCGACTACAAGAAGGACGCCGAAATCTCCGACGCACTCAAGGCCGCCTGGGCAGAAGCCGTCGGCGCCAAGTAGGCTGGCCGCCGGTTGCGCTTGGCTTTCTTCCTCCTTTCTGGTGTGGGGGTAGGGGAACGCCCCCTACCCCCGAGTATCCATAGTTGACTGTGCTGAAAAAAGTGCCATAGCCGGGGTAGGCGAAGGCATCGTCCAAGACTCGGAAGTCTTGGAAGGCGGAAGGTAGGACGATCATGCAAGCGATACGCGAACGGTTGCGAACGGAATACCTGTTTTTGTTGCCTTTCCTTGGCTTTCTATTGCTGTTCGAGATCTATCCACTGATCAACATGGCCGTGCGCAGTTTCTTTGACAACACCACGAACCAGTTCACTTGGCAGAATTATTACAACGTGTGGTCTCAACCTCATTTCCGCGCGGCCATCCGCAACAGCCTGCTCTTTGCCACCGCGTGCAGCGCGGTAGGCGCGGTGGGGGGCACCTTCGTGGGCTACATTGCCTCACGGCTATCCCCTCGCGCGCGCAGCCTTCTACTCTCCCTCTACTCCCTTCCCCTCACCCTTTCGGGACTGGTGGTCGCCTTCGCGTTCATCGTGCTCCTGGGTCGCAACGGTGTGCTCAATTTGCTGGTACGCCAGATATTTGGCCTCCCCCGCAACGTTTACTTCAACGTCTACTCCTGGCACGGCCTGGTCGTCGTCTACTCCTTTTACCAGATTCCCCTCATGACATTGACCATGGCCGCTGTTTTCCTCAACTTGGACCGCAGCCTGGTGGAGGCAGCGCGCAACCTGGGCGCGAACACCTGGCAGGTGTGGCGGTATGTCATTATTCCCGTGCTGGCCCCTGGCTTCTTGGCAGGGCTCAACATTCAATTCGCGGGCATGATGGGCGCGTTCGGCACCGTGCTCGCCCTGGTCGGAGGGGAGAAGAACCTGCTGTCCGTTCAGATTTACTACCACACCTCGGAATCCACGTATAACCTGCCCCAGGCTGGCGCGCTGGCTGTTGTCCTGGTGATATTGATTGCCTTGCTTTTGTTTGTGCTGAACCGTTTGGAACGCATGGTCAGGCCGGGAGGATAAGCAATGCGAGGATGGATTCAACGCGTGTTGTTTGTATTCCTGGTGCTTTTTATCGTTGTTCCTCTGCTCATGCCCATCATTTTCTCCTTCAGCGAAGTATGGATGGGTATTTTGCCGCGCGGGTTTACTCTGCGCTGGTATGAGGCCATTATTAAGCGCCCCAAGAACTATAGCGCGCTCATGGTTTCGCTGACTGTAGCCTTCGGTGCCGTGGCCTTGGACTCGATTATTTCCATCCCGGCCGCGTACGCGCTCAACCGTTTGGAAACCAAGGGGGGGCGTCTTCTGCGCAACTTCTCCCAAATTCTGCCCCTTATATTCCCCCCTGTCATTGTGGGCACGGCCCTGGTGCAAGCCTTTTCCCGTCCTCCACTGGCCCTTACAGGAAGTGTGTTCATGGTCATCATTGCCCACGCGCTTATTGGATTCCCCTTCATGTTCCGCAATACCCTGGCCAGTTTCCAGACTATTGATGAGCGCACGCTTTCCGAAGCTGCCGCCAGTTTGGGCGCGAACCTCTGGCAGCGCTTACGCTATGTCATCATCCCCAACGTGCTGCCCGGCATCATGGTGGGTGCCCTGCTGGTCTTTGCCATCTCTATCGGTGAATTCGAGGTGACCAGCATGGTGGCCGGGTTCACCGCGCAAACCCTGCCCTTGCAACTCTTCCAGCAGATTCGCAATGACATGCGCGTGGCCAGCGCCATTTCCGCCTTCCTGGTCTATGTTTCTATCCTGGCTTTCCTGGCCATGACGTACCTGGGCGGGCGCCTGTACGGCGAAGCGCGAGAAAACAGATAAAGCGTATGGAGGACATCAGGTGCTTGCATTTGGGTTCAAAGGGCCACATCCTGCCCAAGCCCCTCAATTTGAAGCCTTGTTGCCCCATCTCGTGGAGGCGGGATTTTCGTGGGTGGAGGTCTTGGCTCCCGAGGAGGCGGACAGAACGTGGGAGGCCCGCTTGCGGGGATGGCAACAGGCTTACGGGCTGCACGTTTCGGTGCACGCCCGCTTCTTCGGCGTCAACCTGGCTTCCCCCAATCCACACGTGCGGCAGGCCGCGCTCACCGTGGCTGCGGAGGACATCGCGTTCGCCGCGCGCGTGGGCGCGCGGCGCATCAACTTCCACGCAGGGGACGTGAACTGGTACGACGTCCCACCCCCGAGCCACCCCGAACATGATCGGCTGAACCAAGGACTGAGAAGGCTGCGTCAGCAGTTTCTGGGAACGGCTCATGATTCGCTGGGCCATGTGGCGCGGCAGGCGCGCGAGGCGGGGCTCAAGCCCCTGGTAGAGAATCTCTATCGGCCTTGGGAATTGCTGCGCAGTCCCGAGGAGGCGCGCGCCTTCCTCTCCGATCTGCCCGAATACCTGGGCTTCACGCTGGACACGGGCCACGCACTGCTGGCAGGTCATGCGCCCGACGAGTTTCTGCGCGCGCTGGAGGGACGAGTCTGCCACCTGCACGTGCATACGAACGATCGCTATTATGACGTCCACGCCTTCCCCAACCTGGAGGACGCGGCCATTGAGGGGGTGGTGCGCGCGCTGCCTCAGCACACTCCCGAGGCCGTGCTCCTGATCGAAATTATCCCAGGCAGTGACCACGGTCCCTTGGAGAGTTTCCGCGCTTGGCCCCAGGCTGTGCGCCAAGCAATGAACGGTGTCATGCAGGTCATGTGAAAAATACTATGAGTTAACGAAAGGAGGGCTTGTCATGTGTAAACGTAAGTGGTACCTAGCCGTCATTCCTCTGATGGTGCTGGCGCTTGTGGTAGCCGCGTGCGCGCCGGCAACCCCCACTCCCACGCCCAAGCCCGCGGCGCAACCCACCAAGGCCCCTGAAAAGCCCGCGGGCGGCGAGCAGGTCACCCTGACCATCATCATGGAGGAAGTGCCCGATTACGACATCGTGGCCAAACTCGCGCCCAAGTTCGAGGCCGAGCATCCCAACATCAAGATCAAGTTCGACGCCATGCCTTACGACGCCATGCGGGATAAGATCCTCACTTCGTTCCTGGCGCCGGAGGCCACCTACGACATCATCATCGTGGACAATCCGTGGATGGATGAGTTCTCCCTGGCCGACTTTCTCACACCGCTGGACGACTACATCAACAAGACGCCGGGGTACGATTTCAATGACTTCGTGGCGCC
>JALWHQ010000263.1 GCA_026983525.1 Anaerolineae bacterium
CTGGCCTCGCTGGTGAACGGGTCGGTGCCCATCTTCGCGGCCATTCTCTCCCATTACTTCCTGCAGGAGGAGCGCCTTTCCCTCAAGCAATGGGGCGGGGTGTTCGTGGGGTTCCTGGGGCTGTTCGTGCTCTTCGCGCCCGACGTGCGGGAGGCCATGCAAGGGCTGCGGACGTGGTGGGGGGTATTGGGTCAGGCAGCGGTGACGGGCGCGGCCTTCTGTTATGGGGTGGGGACGGTGTACGCGCGGCGCGCGTTGCGGGGATACCCGCCCTTTCTCATGGCTGCCTCCCAGTTGAGCATGGCCGCGCTGGTGCTCTGGCCCCTGGCGTTCCTCGCGGGCGTTGGAAATCTGGGGGAGGCAACGAGTCCGCGCATTCTGCTGGCTGTGGGCTGGCTGGAATTTGCCAGTTCGGGCTTGGCGTACATTCTGTACTATGGCCTTATCCGGCGCATGGGCGCCACCCAACTGACGATGGTGACTTACCTCATTCCCATTGTAGGGTTGGTGCTGGGGGCCCTCGTGCTGGGCGAGAGCATCACATTGACTGCGCTTCTTGCTTTGGTGTTGATTTTGGCCGGCGTCATTATCGTGCACCGGCTTGAGGGAAGTTAGGAGTCCTTGATCTACGCTGTTTGGTTGGCCCATGAGCCAACATCCCCCACCACATTTCACGAGGAGGTGGCGCACCATGAGCGCATTAGCGTATCGTATTCCCTGGGCTTTGTGGGCTGCTTGCACTGTCATCGGTGCAGGGCTGGCCGTTCTTATTATGGTGTTCGAGGGCGAAGCCGGGAAACTTAGCGTGATGGCCTGGGCGAGCATCATCATTGGCTTCGCTCCCCTCATTGGTGCACAGTTGGTGTTGGGCATACCCAACGCTGCACGCACGGTGCAGACGTGGTTGCAGACGACTCGACGCCCTCTCTTGCACACCGCGGGAGGTATCACCGTCCTTTGGCTTGTGTCGAATCTCCTGGCCGGGCACTTCAATCCCTACGCATTGGCTATTGTTGGGTTTGGGGCGTTTGCCGCTCTGGGCGCGCTGCGCGAGGTGGAACGTGGCCGAAAGGGGCTCACCTGGGTGGACGCGGCCATCTGGCTTTTCCTCTGGATTCCCTTCGACTTGCGCTGGAACTATGACCTGTGGTTTGGCTACGGGGGTGGGTACAATTGGTGGTCCATTGCCCTGTCGGTGATGGCCGTCATCGGGTGGTACGCCATGCGTGACTTGCCCGAGTTCGGCTATCGGCTCGTTCCGCAATGGCGGGATGTTGTCATTGCCCTTGTGGCGACGGCCGTCTTCGCGGCCATTGTGATCCCGATCGGCCTGGCCATCGACTTCCTGACGTTTCCCCCCAGCAAGCCGCCCACACTGATTGCGGGGGTGGTGACCTTCATCGGCCTGGTGCTGACGGTCGCCATTCCAGAGGAGTTGTTTTTCCGCGGCATTTTGCAACACGGCCTGGACCAGATGTATCGTAGGCCGTGGCTGGTGTTGCTTGCCGCCTCTTTTGCGTTCGGTTTGATGCACTGGAACAACGCGGGTGACCTGGCGACGAAGGTGGCTTATGTCACGCTGGCTACCCTCGCGGGCGTCTTTTACGGTTGGGCGTACCGGCGCAGTGGCAACAACCTGCTGGCCCCGGTCATCACCCACGCCCTGGTGGACACCATCTGGGCGCTTTTCCTCAAATAGGGGGGTGAAGAATGACGGATTGACGCTCAATTTCTATAATCTACTTGGCCCTGTGCTATAATCTTCTATCATAATCCCGGAATCCTGGACTTTCGACGAAGTCCCATAGTGGGGAGAAAAGCAGGGGGAGGTTTCTTCCCTCTCTTCCCACCCTCCTTCCTGGCTCTTGGCTGTCAGGTGCTTATCAAAAAAGTCCAACGGTGCAAAAGTCCTTCATCAAGGGACGATAGAGGATAGACAATGATCTGTAGCCACGGCCTATCGTCCTTGATTCGAGGAGAGAGGAACCTATGGATGTAGATATCATTTTGAACAAGGCTGTCGAAGGGAAACGCATCGGCTTTGATGAAGCCGTCTTCTTGTATCGTAACGCATCTTTAGATGAATTGGCCGACGCTGCTCATCGCATCCGCTGTCAGAAAACCGACCCTCGCATCGTGACGTATCTGGTCGACCGCAATATCAATTACACCAACGTGTGTATCACCAACTGCCAGTTCTGTGCCTTTTATCGGCCTCCCGGCCACCCCGAAGCGTATGTGCGCTCCTATGAGGACATTGCCCATCGTGTGGAGGAACTCATCGCCTGGGGAGGGACGCGTATTCTCATGCAGGGGGGCCATCATCCAGACCTGCCTCTCTCGTGGTATGAGGATCTGTTGCGTTTCCTATCCACAACGTATCCCGAGATAGAAATTGACGCTTTTTCTCCCTCTGAAATCGACCACATTGCCCGGGTAGAAGGGATGACGATTCGCGAGGTGCTCGAGCGCCTGATGGCCGCGGGGTTGCGAGGATTACCCGGGGGTGGGGCCGAGATTCTCGACGACGAGATTCGCAACCGCATCAGCCCGAAGAAACAGAAGACGGAGGGCTGGCTCAACGTGATGCGCATCGCGCAGGAGTTGGGGCTCGCGACCAGCGCCACCATGGTCATCGGCTTTGGCGAGACGGTCGAGCATCGCATTCGTCACTTGCAGCGCCTGCGGGACTTGCAGGACGAGAGTCTGCGCAAACACGGCAACGGGTTTACGGCCTTCATTCCGTGGACGGCCCAAATCAGTGAGGCGAACAGTCTGGGACGTTCCCGATTTCGCGATCGTTACGGCGCGGACTACGACGAATATCTGCGCCACACGGCCATCTCCCGCATTTTCCTGGATAACTTCGACCACATTCAGGCCTCGTGGCCGACCCAGGGGGAGGAGGTGGCGCGCCGCGCGCTTTACTTCGGCGCGGACGACTTTGGCAGCACGATGTTGGAGGAGAACGTAGTCAGCGCGGCCAGTGCCTACACCGCGGGCAAGCCGCGCATGAGCGTGTACGATATCCACCAACATATTCTGATGGCCGGCTTCTGGCCGGCCCAACGGGACACGCGCTACAACATCGTGCGCACCTTCGACCGAATCATGAGCGAGGAGGAACTGGCGCCTCAACCTATACCGACCCGCTTGCCCCAGGGGGAGGTTATACCGATTTCCGGTTTGTAGAGATTGGAGATTGGAGATTGGAGATTGGAGATTGAGATACAAAGGGGGATACGTTTGGGATGACGATGTTGCGTCGCGTGCGTGTGTTTCTGGAAGCCATAAAGTTTGAGCACACGATTTTCGCGTTGCCCTTTGCCTACTTGGGCATGGTGCTGGCCGCGCGGGGGTGGCCTACGCTACACCAGTTCGTCTGGATCACTATCGCCATGACCAGCGCGCGCACGCTGGCTATGGCCGTCAATCGCGTGGCCGACCTGGAATACGACGCCTGCAATCCGCGCACGGCAAGCCGCCCCCTTGTGCGGGGCGAACTAACCCCCACACAGGTCTGGCTGGCGGCCGCGATTTCCTTGGTGGTGTTCTTGTTCTCGGCCTGGCAACTGAACCCCTTCGTGTTCAAACTGGCCCCCCTGGCCGTCGTCGCTTTGGTGGGGTACAGTTACACCAAGCGTTTCACCTGGCTCACCCACTGGTGGTTGGGCCTGACAGATGGCGCGGCTGCCGCGGGCGCGTGGGCCGCGGTCACGGCCAGCCTCTCCCATCCAACCCCCTGGCTTCTGTGGCTCGCGGTGACCTTCTGGATCGCCGGTTTCGACCTTATCTACGCCTGTCAGGACGTGGAGTTCGACCGGGAAGTTGGGCTGCACTCTGTTCCGGCCCGGTTTGGTATCCCCGTGGCCTTGCGCGCAGCTCAACTTTCCCACGCGGTGACCGTCTTGAGCTTGGTGGGGGTGGGGTTGGTCGAAGGGCTCGGTTGGCCCTACTGGGTGGGGCTGGCGGTCGTGGTTGGTTTGCTGGCCTATGAGCATTCCCTAGTCAAGCCCCATGACCTAAGCAAGGTAAACGTTGCCTTTTTTACCGTGAACGGTTATATCAGCGTGATTACATTTTTGGCTACATTTGCGGCCATTTTCATCCACTGAATTGGAATGACGCGGGCGCGGATTTGACACTTGCCGTGGTTCCGATATACTTGCCCCAAAGTCGAGAAGGGCACACAGGTACATGGTGTATATAATCCACTCGGTCAAGAAGTCCAAGCGCAGCATGAAGGAAGTGATTCACCCCTGAGTCGGGTGCCGTTGCTGCACGCTTGGACTGACCAGAACAACATCCGCCGGTACTCGACAGGGGGCCGGCGGATTTTTTTATGGACTAAACGGTAATACACGGCGCGCGAGGCAGGAGATATTGGATACGATAGACATGGAATAAATGGAGGGGCGGGTGTTAGGTATCAGGTATCAAGTATTAGATATTGCACACCACGCATTACGCATTACGCATTACGCATCACGCATCGCGGCCCGCGCGCGTACCCTCCCGCGCCCCCATCTCCTTCTCTCCCTCCTCACCCTCCTGGCCTTCGCGCTGCGCGCGTACGGCTTCTGGTGGGGGCGGCCCTACGCGCTGCACAACGATGAGTCCTTCGTCATTGTCCACACGTTGAAAATGCTGGCCCACGTGCAAGCGGGCGAGTTGCCCGACCCCGAGACGATGATTTACGGCGTGTGGCCCTTCTACCAGTTGGGCCTTATCGGAACGGTGGTGCGGGCGGCCATCGCGTTCGTGGGATCGTTGGTGGGGTACGGGGGCAATCTTTCGCTTCTGTACATTGGGCGACTGCTCTCCGCGGCGTATGGGGCGATAGGGGTGCCCGCGCTCTACGTGCT
>JALWHQ010000264.1 GCA_026983525.1 Anaerolineae bacterium
GGGGAGAGGGGTGAGGGCCAGGGCGTAGAGATTTCTACCTCCGGGAGGGGCCAGGAGGCAACCGGCAATGAACAAGAAAACCATCCGTGACGTGGACGTGCGGGGGCGGAAGGTGCTGGTGCGGGTGGACTTCAACGTGCCCCTCGAGGACGGGCGCGTGGCCGACGACACCCGCATCCGCGCCGCGCTCCCCACGATTCAATACCTCCTCGACCACGGCGCGGCGGTCATTCTCATGTCCCACCTGGGACGTCCCAAAGGTCAACCCAACCCGAAGTACTCCCTTCGCCCAGTTGCGGAGCATCTGAGCGCGCTGCTGGGCAAACCCGTGAAGTTCTCGCCCGAGCCTGTCGGACCCCAGGCCGAGGCCCTGGCCCGCGACCTGAAGCCCGGGGAAGTCCTGCTCCTGGAGAACACGCGCTTCCACCCGGGTGAGCGGAAGAACGATCCAGAGTTCGCGCGGCAACTCGCAGCCCTGGCCGGGCCCGACGGCATCTTCGTCAACGACGCGTTCGGTAGCGCCCACCGCGCGCACGCCTCCGTGGTTGGCGTGGCTCAGTACCTGCCCGCGGTGGCCGGCTTCCTCATGGAAAAGGAACTCGACTTCCTGGGGCGCCTGCTCACCGCGCCCGAACGTCCCTTCGTCGCCATCCTGGGCGGGGCCAAAATCTCCGACAAAATCGGCGTCATTCGCAGCTTGTTGCAGAAAGCAGACAAACTCCTCATCGGCGGGGGCATGGCGAACACCTTCCTCAAAGCCCAGGGGTACGAGGTGGGTGATTCCCTGGTAGAAGAAGATGCCCTCGAGGAGGCTAAGGCGCTCCTGGCCGAGGGGCAGGACAAACTGGTTCTGCCCGTGGACGCGGTGATTGCCGACCGCTTTGCGGCGGACGCCGAGCGCAAGGTCGTGCCCGTGGACCGGGTGCCGCAGGGATGGCGCATTCTGGACATTGGGCCGGAGACGGTGGCGCGCTTCAAGGAGGAACTCCAGAGCGCGAAGACGGTGTTCTGGAACGGGCCCATGGGGGTGTTCGAGTTCCCGGCCTTCGCGGAAGGGACGTTCGCCATCGCGCGCGCGCTGGCCGAGTTGGAGGGCGCAGTCACCGTCATCGGTGGTGGCGATTCCGTCGCTGCGGTGAAGCAGGCCGGCGTCGCGGACAAGATCACGCACATCTCCACGGGCGGTGGCGCCAGCCTGGAGTTCGTGGAGGGCAAGGAACTGCCGGGGGTGGCGGTGCTTGCGGATAAGTAGTCGAATGTGAGAAGTTGGGACGATATGCGTACAACACGAACGAAGGACATTGGCCAACTGATAACGCGGTCTCCTGATATCCGCGGGGGGGCGGCCGCGCATCGCGGGCACGGGTGTGACGGTGCATCGCATCGTGCAGTGGTACAAACTTGGTCTGACCCCTGAGGAAATAGCGGATGAGTTGGAGCCCCTGACGCTGGCACAGGTATACGCGGCGTTGGCCTACTACCACGCCAATCGAGATGAGATCGAGCGGGATCTGGAAGAAGAAAAGAAAGCCGACTATGTTGAATTCCTGAGTGCCTGGGAGCAGTGATGTGGAAGGGAACGAGGAAGCATCCCGTCGGGAGCAGTTGGCCGAAATCTGTCGGCGGTTTGATGTGGTGATTGTGTACGCGTTTGGCAGCCGGGCGCGCGAGGTATGGCAGTGGCTCACGGGCGAACGGGAACACCTCGCGCCCGGCCCCTCTGACGTGGACATCGGTGTCAAACTCCGGCCCGGTCGGCGGCTCTCGGTGGTGGAAAAAGTCGATCTGGCCCTGGCGCTGGAAGATTTCTTTGGCGTCCATCGGGTGGACCTGGTCTGCCTGGAAGAGGCCGATCCCTTCCTGGCGGCTAACATCATTCGCGGGGATCGGCTCTACGCGGAGGACGAGCATCTGGCGAACGAGTACGACCTCTACGTGCTGCGGCGGGCGGGCGACCTGGCCCCCCTGGAGCGGGAGCGTATTGCCTTGATCTTGGGGAAGAACGATGGTTCCTGACCGTATTGATCCCCACGTCGTCGCCACGCGCATGGCGTGGGTACAGCGGATGGTGGCCGAGATTCGCGCGCTTCCCCTGGCGGACAAGGCCGAATTCCTTGCCGACTCGCGCAATGTCTGGACGGCCGAGTCCTGTTTGCGCCGCGCGCTGGAGGCCCTCTTTGACCTGGGACGCCACATCCTGGCCAAGGGCTTTGGCGTTGGCGCGTCTGAGTACAAGGAAATTGCTCGTCAACTGCACGCGCACGGGGTCATTGGCGCAGAAGAAGCCCATCTCATGGAACGTATGGCCGGGTATCGCAATCGGTTGGTTCACTTCTATCATGACGTGACGGAAGAGGAACTGTACGAAATTTGTGCTCAACACCTGGATGACGTGGAACAGGTGGCAGCCGCGTTGCGTGAATGGGTGAAGGAGCATGTCATTTCTTAAACGTCTGTTCGGAGGAAAAAGGGAAGACCTTCGATTCCTTCCGATCCGTGTGCGGTGTTCCCGGTGTGGTGAGGAGATTGTTGCGCGGGTGGATTTGCACAACGACCTCTCCGCGCGCTACGACGACCGCGGTCGTGTCGCCGGATACTACGTGCGCAAAGTCATCATCGGCTCTGGAGCCAACCGCTGCTTCCAGGCCATCGAGGTCGAACTCGAATTCGACGCCCGCCGGAATCCGATCCATCGCCGCATCCGCGGCGGAGAATACGTTGAGGAGTTGCAGGTTAAAGGTTAGCAGGTTAAAGGTTTGGCAGCGCGCCACTCAATATCTCCTTTAACCTTTAACCTGTAACCTGCAACCTGTAACCTCCTGTGGAGGAAACCATGCGAAAACCCTTCATTGCCGGTAACTGGAAGATGCACAAAACCGTGGCCGAGGCGCTGGAGACCGTGCGCGCCTTGCAGCCGCTGGTGCAGGACATCGAGAGCGTGGATATTGCCGTGTGTCCCCCCTTTACGGCCCTGTACGCGGTCTCACAGGCCTTGCGGGGCACGAACATCCTCGTTGGCGCGCAAAACATGTTTTGGGAAGAACAGGGCGCGTACACGGGAGAAATCTCCCCCCGTATGCTCAAAGAACTGGTGCCCCTCGTCATTATCGGCCACTCGGAACGCCGCAAGTACTTCGGCGAAACGGATGAGACGGTGAACCGTAAGGTGAAAGCGGCCTTGGCCCACGGCCTGACCCCGATTATTTGTGTGGGGGAGGTGCTGGAGGAACGCGAGGCCGGACAGACCGAGGAGGTCGTACGGCGCCAAGTGCTGGGCGCATATGCGGGAGTTCCCGCGGAACAGGCGCGGGGAACCGTCATCGCCTATGAGCCTGTGTGGGCTATCGGCACCGGCCGGGCAGCCACGCCCGAGGATGCTAATTACGTCATTGGGCACGTTATCCGTGCCGCGCTTGCCGAAATGTACAATGACGAGGTGGCCCAGGCGGTTCGTGTGCAATACGGGGGCAGCGTCAAGCCTGCCAACATCGCGGGGTTCATGGAACAGCCCGAGATAGACGGCGCGTTGGTGGGTGGGGCCAGCCTTAAGGCCGATGTCTTTGCCGATATTGTGCGTATAACGGCCGGAAGGTAGGGCTTTCTCTGGGAGACCCTGGGCCAGCCAAATCCGCGTCCCCTCCGGCTCCGTACAACTGTAACGGCCAGATTTGCCAACGGCACGTTCCGTGTATATAATTGGGGTGAAGCATCGGGGCGTGGCGCAGCTCGGTAGCGCACTTGAATGGGGTTCAAGTGGTCCGCGGTTCAAATCCGCGCGCCCCGACCAGCGAAAAGCCGCAGGCTGAAAGCCTGCGGCTTTTCTGTTCTGTAGTGTCTCCTCCCTGCTATAATGTCTTCAGCCTGTTGAGTAATCATGGTTCCGGTGCTATGAGCATGGATACGTTACAAAATCTGCCGGTTGTTCTCATCTCGGCTAACGTTGAATGGAGAATTGTCAAGCGTCTGGTTCGTCCTGCTACTGTGCAGCACTCCCCCCTTGGCGAATGGTTCATTCATCCTGTGGGGGATGACCCGCAACGCCGGGTAATTTTCTTCCACGGAGGATGGGGTAAAATAGCGGCTGCCGCGTCCACACAATTGGTCGTGGATTTGTGGCGCCCCTCTTTGCTGGTAAATCTTGGTACATGTGGCGGCTTTGCCGGAGCGGTGGAAAAGGGCACGATCTTGCTCGTCGAGCGTACAGTGGTGTACGACATTTACGAGCAGATGGCCGACCCGGATGAGCATATTCAGCATTACACCACCCAGATAGACCTTTCCTGGTTGGCAGAGCCGTACCCCCAACCCGTCCTTCGTACCGTCCTTGTGTCAGGAGATCGCGACCTGCGCCCCGAGGATATTCCCTACCTGCGGGAGCGGTTCGGTGCCGTCGCCGGGGATTGGGAGTCCGGCGCCATTGCCTGGGTGGCCGCGCGCAACAAAGTGCCCGTTCTTATCCTGCGAGGGGTAAGTGACCTGGTGGGCTCAGAAGGTGGGGAAGCCTATCAGGATATGTCTGTGTTCGAACGGGGGGCACTTCGCGTACTTACCTCTCTCATCGACCACCTCCCTGCCTGGTTGGAGCGAGTTCAACTTGATGTGTTTCCGGCTACCCCTCATTGACGCCATGCGGACATGGGAAGCGTACCTGAGGAGGCCACGTGCTAAATCCCCAATCGCGAAAGGCCGTACTTTCGGTAGCCGTCGTAATAGGTTTGGCCATCATGGGGGACTCGCTCATGTACAGTCTGCTCCCCCTGGAAGCCCCACGCTTAGGAATCGCCCTTCCTTTCGTCGGAATCCTGCTTAGCGCGAATCGCATTGTGCGTCTTGTGTCAAACACACTGGTGGGCG
>JALWHQ010000265.1 GCA_026983525.1 Anaerolineae bacterium
TTCACCAACCTTGACGACTAAACCCATTTTCACTTTTCACTTTGCACTTTGCACTTGAACCATGGAGGGCCACTATGAAGACGGATCTTCTTTACATGACCGACAGTTACCTGCGCGAGTTCGAGGCCACGGTAATGGCCGTGGACGAGGAACAGAATCGGGTGGCACTGGATCGCACTGCGTTCTATCCAGGAGGCGGAGGACAACCTCACGACCTGGGTGAGTTGGTCGTGGGGGATGCGATTCTGCCCGTGCGCAAGGTGAAGAAGGAAGGCGACGTGGTGTGGCATTGGGTGGAGGGGCCGCTGCCCGAGGTGGGCGCGCGCGTCCTCGGCCGCATCGACTGGGAGCGGCGCTACCTGCTCATGCGCACCCACACCGCGCTCCACATCCTCAGCGCGGTCGTGTACCGCGACTATGGCGCCAAAGTGACGGGCGGGAACATGGAGCCCGGCAAGGGGCGCATGGATTTCGAGTTCGAGAACCTGACCAAGGACCTGGTGCAGGAGATCGAGGAGAAGGTGAACGCGGAGGTGGCCGCGGCCCGCCCCGTCACCGTGCGCATCCTCCCGCGCGAGGAAGCCTTCCAGATTCCCGACCTCATCCGCACCAAGATCAACCTGCTGCCCCCTCACATCACCGAAGTGCGTGTCGTGGAGATCGAGGGCCTGGACCTCCAGGCTGACGGCGGCACCCACGTGGCCAACACGCGCGAAATTGGCCGCGTGCGGATTCCAGAGTATAAGAGTAAGGGAAGGATCAATAAGCGGATATACTTGACCATAGAAGCGTAGTGGAAGGAGGCAAGAGACGGAAAGAGACAATGGACGCTTATCCACTGTTTGTAGCCAGATGAGGAGGAGGACGATGGGCGAAGTCGTGAGAGTTCTGGAGACAATGGCCACTGTGGATGAGGAGGACCGCCTTATCCTGGACGAAAGGCTTCCCCTCCAAGCAAAAGCGCGTGTGCGCGTCCTGATCTTCATCCCCGAGGAAGAAGACATCCCCGAGGATCAATGGTTGCAGGCGGCGAGCAAGAACCCTGTCTTCTCCTTCCTTGAGGAGCCTGAGGAAGACATTTATTCCCTTGCTGACGGGAGGCCATTCCATGACGCGCGGTAAGGTCGTCCTCGTCCCGTTTCCATTCGATGACCTGTCGAGCACGAAAGTGCGGCCCGCGGTTTGTCTCACCGATCCCATAGGTCCCTATCGTCACGTCATTCTCGCCTTTATCACCAGCCGTATTCCCGCTGATGTTCTCGACACAGACATTGTGCTTGACCCTGCTCAGTCTGACTTTCGCCTGACGGGACTCAAGGTACCATCCACCATTCGCTTGCACAGGTTGATGACCGTCACCACATCCTTCATTCGTCGCGAGTTGGGACGTGTGAGTCCCCGTGTAGAGAGAGAGATGTCCGAAAAACTGCGTCGCCTCTTTTCACTTTAGCATGTTCACTGTGCGCATTCATCCTAACATTCTCCGGAGGGAGTCGAGATGGCCTTCAAAGACGTGCGACCGTTCGTGAATTACCCCAAACTGGAAGAGGGAGTGCTGGAGTTCTGGCGGGAGAACCGCACTTTTGAGAGGAGCCTGGAGATCCGCAAGGACGCGCCGCGGTTCGTCTTCTACGAGGGCCCGCCCACCGCGAACGGGCGCCCAGGCGTGCACCACGTGCTCGCGCGCGTCTTCAAGGACCTCTTCCCCCGTTACAAGACCATGCGCGGCTACTACGCGCTGCGCAAGGGAGGCTGGGACACCCACGGCCTGCCCGTCGAACTGGAAGTCGAGAAAGAACTGGGCATCACCCACAAGCGCCAGATCGAGGAATTCGGCATCGCCAAGTTCAACCAACTGTGCAAGGAATCGGTCTTCCGTTACATCGAGGACTGGCGCAAGATGACCGAGCGCATCGGCTTCTGGATCGACATGGACAACGCGTATGTGACCTACCACAACGAGTACATCGAGTCCATCTGGTGGATCCTGCGCCAGTTCTGGGACCGCGGCCTCCTCTACAAGGGCCACAAGGTCGTTCCCTACTGCCCGCGCTGCGGCACTCCCCTCTCCTCCCACGAGCAGCACTACCCCGGCGCGTTCAAGGAAGTGGACGACCCCTCCGTCTACGTCAAGATGAAGGTCAAAGGCGAGGAGAACACCTACTTCCTCGTCTGGACCACCACCCCCTGGACCCTGCCCGGCAACGTGGCCCTGGCCGTCCATCCTGACGCGGACTACGTGACCGTCGAACACAACGGCGAGCGCCTCATCCTCGCCAAGGCCCTGCTGCGCGTCCTGGACGGCCCCTACACCATCGTGGCCGAGCACAAGGGCAAAGACCTGGCGGGGATGCACTACGAGCCCCTGTTCACCTTCATGACCAGCGACAAGGACTACGCCTACGTCGTCACCGCGGACTTCGTCACCCTGGAGGACGGCACGGGCATTGTGCACATGGCGCCCGCGTTCGGCGCCGAGGACCTGGAAGTCGGCCAGACCTACGGCCTGCCCATCTTCGAGACGGTCGCGCCCGACGGCACCTTCATCGACGCGGTCGAACCCTGGAAGGGCATGTGGGTCAAGGACGCGGACCCGCTCATCATCGAGAACCTGCGCGAGCGGGGCCTCCTCTACAAGGCCGAGACCTACCGCCACAACTATCCCCACTGCTGGCGCTGCGGCACCCCCCTCCTCTACTACGCGCGCCACTCCTGGTTCATCCGCGTCAGCGACTTCCGCGACCGCCTGCTCGCGGCCAACGAAAAGATCTACTGGGTCCCCGAACACATCAAACACGGCCGTTTTGGCAAGTGGCTGGAAAACGCGCAGGACTGGGCCCTCAGCCGCGAGCGCTACTGGGGCGCCCCCCTGCCCATCTGGGAGTGCGAAACCCCCAACTGCGACCACCGCGAGTGCATCGGCTCCGTGGCCGAACTGAGCGAGAAGGTCGGTCGCGACCTGAGCGACCTCGACCTGCACCGCCCCTACGTGGACGAAGTGACGTACACCTGTCCCGAGTGTGGGGGCACCATGCGCCGCGTCAAAGACCTCATCGACGTCTGGTTCGACTCGGGCGCGATGCCCGTAGCCCAGTGGCACTACCCCTTCGAGAACCAGGACATGTTCAAGGAGCAATTCCCCGCCGACTACATTTGCGAGGCCGTCGACCAGACGCGCGGCTGGTTCTACTCCCTGCACGCGGAGAGCACCCTGCTCTTCGACCAGCCCTGCTTCCTCAACGTCATCTGCCTGGGCCTCATCCTGGACGAGAAGGGCGAGAAGATGAGCAAGTCCAAGGGCAACGTGGTGGACCCCTGGGACGTGCTCAACGTGCACGGCGCGGACGCCACCCGCTGGTACATGTACACGGCCACGCCGCCCGGCAACGCGCGGCGCTTCTCCGTCAACCTCGTGGGCGAGGTGGTCAAGAAATTCCTTAACACCCTGTGGAACTCCTACGCCTTCTTCGTCACCTACGCCAACGCCTCGGAGTGGACCCCCGCGCCCGAATTGGTGGAATACGTCACGCATCACGCATCACGCATTACGCATTACGCATCACGCATCACGCATTCGACGCCATCGAACGCGCTTGAACGGAGCGCTCATCCCCTCGACCGCTGGATCCTCGCCGAACTCCACGCGCTCACCCGTGACGTCACCGCGGGCCTGGACAAGTACGACGTGACCAACACGGGCCGCGCCATCGAAGCCTTCGTGGACGGGCTGAGCAACTGGTACGTGCGCCGCAGCCGCCGCCGCTTCTGGGATGGCGAGCCCGAGGCCTTCGCCACCCTCTACGAGGTCCTCGTCACCCTGACCAAGTTGCTGGCCCCGTACATCCCCTTCACCACCGAGGCCATGTGGCGCAACCTGGTGGGCTCGGTCGCCGCGGATGCGCCCGAGAGCGTGCACCTGGCCGACTGGCCCACGTACGACGAGGCCCTCATCGACGAGGACCTGCGCGCGGACGTCGCGCTCGCCCGCCGCATCGTCAGCGCGGGCCATGCCGCCCGCCAGAGCGCGGGCCTGAAAGTGCGCCAGCCTCTGCGCCGCCTGGTCGTGCGCCTGCGCGAGCCCGAGGAGCGCGCCCGCCTGGAGCGGGTCATCGACCAGGTGCTGGAGGAACTCAACGTCAAGGAGTGGGCCGTCGCGGACAGCGTCGAGGAACTGACCGAGGTCAAGGTCCACCCCCTGCCCAAGCAACTGGGCCAGAAGTATAAGGCCCTCTTCCCCAAGATTCGGGAGGCCCTGAGCAAGATGGACCAGATGGCCCTGGCGCGGCGCTTCCGCGCGGGGGAGGCCGTGCCCGTGGAGGTGGACGGCGAGACCTACGAGATTCTGCCCGAGGAGGTGGAAGTGCGCATCACCCCGCGGGAGGGCTACGCGGTGGCCGAGAGCGCGGGCTACATGGTGGCCGTCACCACCGAACTGGACGAGGAACTGAAGGTGGAGGGTATGGCCCGCGAGTTCGTGCGCCGGGTGCAGAACCTGCGCAAGGCCGCGGACCTGCACGTCACCGACCGCATCCGCCTCTACGTGGCGGGCGGCGAGAACTTGCGCAAGGTCCTCGACCAATGGGGCGACTACGTCAAGCAGGAAACCCTGGCCCTGGAGATCGTCGAGGGCGTGCCCGAGGGCGTGGCCCGCGACACCTTCAAACTTGATGGCGAAGAAGTGATGGTAGGGCTGGAAGTGATGGCGTAAAAGGGAGGGCGTGCGGCAAGGCTGGAATTCGCCAAACCGCATGCCCTTTTCCTTTCTCAAACGCAAAAAGGGCCGCCGTGTTTGGCACCTTAGGAAGGCCCGTCCTATAATGGGCGCGATGTGCTTAAATCGCCAACCACGGAGGCCTAATCTTGAACCTGCACGAATACCAATCCAAACGCATCTTTGCTCAATACGGCGTGCCCGTTCCTCAGGGTGAAGTGGCCACCACACCGGAACAAGTGCGCGACATCGCCGTCCGCATGGGCAAGCCGGTCGTGGTCAAGGCCCAAGTCCTGGTGGGTGGGCGCGGCAAGGCGGGTGGCATCAAACTGGCCAAGACCCCCGACGAGGCCGAGGAAGTCGCCCGTCAGATTCTCGGCATGAACCTCAAAGGACTGACCGTCCGCAAAGTGCTCGTCGACCCGGCCGTTGACATCCGCAGCGAAATTTACCTGGGCGCTGTGATCGACCGTGCGCAGCGCCGCGTGGTGATGATGGCCTCGAGCGAGGGCGGCGTGGACATCGAAGAGGTGGCCGCGCGCTCGCCCGAAAAGATCGTCAAAGTCCCCGTCGACCCCTTCCTGGGGCTGCGCGAGTATCAGGCCCGGTGGATGGCACACGCCATCGGACTGGACAAGGCCTACTACCGCCCCTTCGCGCGAATTGCCCAGGCCCTTTACAACGCGTTCATCGAATCCGACGCCTCCCTGGCCGAGATCAACCCCCTTGTCGTCACGGGCGAGGGCGACCTCTTGGCCGTGGACGGCAAGATGGTCATCGACGACAACGCGCTCTTCCGCCACCCGGACATCGAGGAAATGCGCGACGTGGAGGCGGAGGACCCCTTTGAACTCGAGGCCCGCAAGTACGGCATCAGTTACGTCAAACTGGACGGCGAAATCGGGTGCATGGTCAACGGCGCGGGCCTGGCCATGGCCACCATGGACATCATCAAACTTTACGGCGGCAACCCGGCCAACTTCCTGGATATCGGTGGAGGGGCCACGGCCGAACGTGTGGCCGCCGCGTTGCGCATCATCCTCTCCGACCCCAACGTCAAGGCGGTGCTCATCAACATCTTCGGCGGCATCACCCGCTGTGACGAAGTGGCGCGGGGCATTCTGGCGGCCATGGACGAGGTCAAGCCGGAGGTTCCCTTTGTCGTCCGTCTCATCGGAACCAACCAGGAAGAGGGGCAGCGCCTGCTGGCCGAAGCCAAGATGGAAACAGCCACTACCCTGGCCGAGGCTGCACAAAAAGTCGTTGCCCTCGTGAACCCATAACGACTTCCCATCACACATCACGCATTACGCATTACGCATTACGCATCACGCATCATGCTATCACGCATCACATCCTGACGGAGCACAAACCATGAGCATACTCGTTGGCAAGGATACACGACTCGTCGTCCAAGGCATCACTGGGCGCGAGGGACGCTTTCACACCCAGCAAATGCTTGCCTACGGCACGAACATCGTGGCCGGCGTGACCCCGGGCAAGGGCGGTATGGAGGTAGAGGGCGTGCCGGTTTTCGACACGGTCAAGGAAGCCGTGGAGGAACAAGGCGCGAACACGTCCATCATTTACGTGCCCGCCCGCTTTGCACCGGACGCCATTCTGGAAGCCGCGGACGCGGGCGTTGACCTGGTCGTCTGCATCACCGAGGGCATCCCCACCCTGGACATGATACGCGTGCGGCGCTACCTCGACGACGTGGGCGTCCGCCTTGTGGGGCCCAACTGCCCCGGGGTGATTACACCGGGTGAAGCCAAAGTGGGCATCATGCCCGGTCACATCCACACGCCCGGCCCTGTGGGCATCGTCTCCCGCAGTGGCACCCTCACGTATGAGGCCGTGTACGCGCTGACCACGCGCGGCATCGGCCAATCTACCGTCGTCGGCATCGGTGGCGACCCGATCATCGGCACCACGTTCCTGGATGCGTTGCAGATGTTCGAGGCCGACCCTCAGACAGAGGTTGTCGTGCTTATCGGCGAGATTGGCGGTACAGAGGAGGAGCGCGCGGCCGAGTATATCAAGACATCGATGACCAAACCGGTTGTAGGGTTTATCGCCGGACAGACGGCGCCACCCGGCAAGCGCATGGGGCACGCGGGCGCGATCATCTCCGGCGGCAAGGGAACCGCCGCGGAGAAGATTGCCGCGCTCCAGGCGGCGGGGGTCAAAGTGGCCCGCCATCCGGAGGAAATCGCCGAACTCGTGGCCCAGGTGTTGTGACATCGGCAATGAATCTATCACCGGTTGGAAAGCCCTAACTTCCGTACCCCTAACGGCGTCGGGAATCACCAACCCACAGGGAAGAGGACATGCACACAGAACGATTGGACCCATTTGGCGCGGAGGTGTGTCGACTTTTACAAAAGCGCGGTATTCAACCCACCCCTGTTGGGGGGTACGTTCGTGATCTCATCCTGGGTCGCCCGCCTGTAGATATCGACCTCATCGTTCCCAACGGTGGGCGACGGGCGGCCAAGATTGTGGCCGACGCCTTGCAAGGCGCGTACTATCCCCTCCACGACGAAGCCGACATTGGAAGGGCGATCATCAAGCGGGACGGTCAGCGCTTCATCGTGGACATCGGGCGACAGCGGGGGCGCACGTTGCTCGAGGATCTCTCCGAGCGGGATTTCACCATCAACGCGATGGCCCTGGATTTGAAAACCGGCGAGATCGTCGACCCCTTCCACGGCCGGCGCGATCTGGACCGCAAGCGGGTGCGCATGTTGCGGCCCGAAGTCTTCCTGGACGACCCGGTGAGACTGTTGCGCGGCCCGCGCTTCTGCGCCCAGTTAGGCTTCCAACTGGAAAAGGACACGGAAGCGGCCATCCACACCTTTGCCGCCCTCATCACCCGTAGCCCGGCCGAGCGCGTGCGCGACGAACTGGTCCGCCTCATGCGCACCGACGACGTGGCGACGTGGTTGCACTTCCTCGACCAGGCCGGCATCCTCGAACACGTGCTGCCGCCCGTTCATGACCTGCAAGGGGTGCCCCAGGGGCGTCCCCACTACCTACCCCTGTACGAACACACGCTGGAGACGGTGCGCCGCATGGGGTGGATTCTCGCCTGGCTGGACGGCCGTGTCACGCCTCAGGACAAATTCGAGGAGGCCGTGGCCAAGGTGCTCGAGCCCTGGCGGGAAAAACTCCAGGAGCATTTGGCCAGAGAACTGACGGCCCTGCGCACGCACCGGGACTTCCTCCCGTGGGGCGCGCTGGCCCACGACTGGGGAAAGCCCAAGACGTACAAAGTGGACGACCGGGGGCGCATCGTGTTCTACAACCACGAGCGCGTCGGCGCGGCCATCGCTGCCGACACCATGCGCCACTTGCGGTTTGCCCACCGGGAAGTGGAGCACATGGTCACCCTGGTGCGCCACCACATGCGACCGTTCGCCCTCATTCGGCAAATTGTGCGCGACAAGCAGGAGGCGCCCAGCCGCCGAGCCGTGTACCGCTTCTTCCGCGATACGGGCAACGCGGGGGTGGACATCCTGCTCATCAACCTGGCGGACGATTGGGCCACGTACGGGCCACGCCTGCGCATGAGTTACTGGTCGAGACGCCTGCAATTGCTGCCCCACATGTTCGATGCCTACTTCAACCACCCCCACGAAGTCGTGCGCCCGCGGCCCATCCTGCGCGGGCGAGAACTCATGGACGCCTTCGACCTCAAGCCCGGCCCCGTCCTGGGGCGGTTGCTCAACGCACTGGTCGAAGCGCAGGCCACCGGCGAAGTACACACGCGCGCCCAGGCCCTCAAATGGGCCGAACAGTGGCTGGCCCAACAATCCACGGCCGAGGACAACCATCGCGAGGAAGAAGAGGAACAGGCCGAAGCCCTTTCCCCCGAAGAGATAAACGAGGTGGAACAGGCGTAAGGATGTGACGGAGCAGGCTATGGATCTGGACGGGAAACAACCGCCCCTTGTGCACGCGGCCGTGGAAACACCCCTCGGTTGGGTGGCCGTTCTCGCTACCCCGCGGGGCATCCGTCACATTACACTGCCCAAACCCACCCGCGCCCAGGCCCTGGCCCGCCTGGAAGCCGAAGCCGGCGTCTTAGGCGTTGAAGACAAGGAAGCCTTGACCCCCATCCTTGAGCGGCTACGCGCGTATTACGCCGGACACCCCGTGGCATTTGACGACATCCCCCTCGATCTGGAAGAATATCCGGCCTTCTATCGCGCCGTGTGGGAGCGCCTACGGGAGGTAAAGCGCGGGGAAGTCATCACTTACGGAGAACTGGCACGCCGCGTAGGAAAGCCGGGCGCAGCCCGCGCGGTGGGACGGGCCATGGCTGCCAATCCCGTTCCGCCCATTGTCCCCTGCCACCGGGTCATTGCCAGCAACGGCCGCCTGGGGGGATACGGCGGGGGATTGGAGATGAAAGCCCGCCTTTTGCGCATGGAAGGAACGCACATTTCTCGCAGGTAAGGGACGACGGTGCTCAACATCGGGATCGACGGACGGCTCATTGCGTATCGCATGGGCGGGATTGCCCGCTACACCATACGCTTGGCGCGCGCCCTCGCGCGCGTTGATAGGGAAAACGTCTACTGGCTCCTGCAACACCGCCGTGCCGGGCGAAAAATCACGTTCGACGCGCCCAACTTCCACACCGCGACCATGTTTACACCCACCCATCACCCGCTGGAGCAATTCCTGCTTTGGCTGGAACTGAAGCGCTTCCCCCTGGATGTGCTCCACAGCCCGGACTTCATTCCACCCCTTTACAACATTCGCGCTCGGCGGGTGATCACCGTGCACGACCTGGCCTTCATGCGATACCCCCACCTGCTCACGCGCGCGGCGGCCCGCTATTACGGGCAAATCGATCGCGCCGTGCGCAAGGCCGACCACATCATCGCCGTCTCCAACAGCACCAAGGAAGACTTGCTCAACCTGCTCGGCGTGCCGGAAAGCAAAATCACCGTCATCTACGAGGCCGCGGACGAAATATTCCGCCCACTTCCGCGGCAGCAAGTGGCCCAGGAAATCCGCCGCCGTTACGACCTGCCCCTGGATTACATCCTGTTCGTCGGAACCATAGAACCGCGCAAGAATCTCAACACCCTGCTCCTGGCCTACCACGGCCTGCGCTCCCAATACGACCTCGATCCGCCGCTGGTGCTGGCCGGGGAACACGGCTGGCTGGCCGATGAGGTGTACAGCCTGGTGGATGAGTTGGATCTCACCGATCGCTGCTACTTCCTGGGGCGTGTGAGCACGGAAGAACTCCTGTACCTCTACAACGGCGCGCGTGTCTACGCGCACCCGGCCCTCTACGAAGGGTTTGGTCTCCCCCCGTTGGAAGCTATGGCCTGCGGCACTCCCGCCATCGTGTCCAATGTGTCCAGCCTTCCCGAAGTGGTGGATAACGCGGCCCTCCTCGTCGACCCCACCGACGTGGAAGCGTGGACGACGGCCCTCCAACGGCTGCTGACCGACGATAACCTCTGGAACGAACTGCGCGAGAAGGGCATTCGGCGGGCCGGCCAATTCTCGTGGGACGAAACCGCGCGGCAAACGGTGGCCGTTTACCGCCGAGTCGTGCAGGGGTAGGCCGGATGAACGAGACCACACGCCCGCGCGTGCTCATGATCACACCCCAGTCGCCCTATCCCCCCCGTCAAGGGGCGGCCCTGCGCAACTACCACCTCCTGGCGCGGTTGGCCCGCCACGCCTCGGTCGACCTGCTCACCTTTGTGGATCCGGGCCAGCCGCGACCGGAACAAAGCCCTCTTGGCACCCTCTGTCACCATGTCTACGCGCACCCAACCCCCTCTCGCTCCCTGCTGCAGCGCCTGCAAACACTGCTCCTTTCCCTCACGCCCGACCTGGTCACCCGCCTGGATGACGAAGCCATGCACCGCCTTGTGGGTGACCTGGCCAAGGGCACCGCGTACGACGTCATCCTGGTTGAGGGACTGGAAGTGGCCGCCTATGCCTTCACCTACCTGGCCCATCTAAAAAACGGGGAACGCCCTCGCCTGGTGTACGATGCCCACAACGCAGAGTACATGCTGCAAATGCGGGCCTTCGTGACCGACGCCATGTCGCCCTTGCGCTGGCCCGCGGCCATGTACTCCCTGCTTCAGTGGCTCAAACTGCGTCGCTACGAGCGCTGGCTGTGCCAGCAGGCCGACCACGTGGTGGCCGTCTCCGAGGCCGACCGTGACAACTTACGTCGGTTGGGCGTAGAAACGCCCATCACCGTCGTGCCGAACGCGGTGGACGTGGCGTACTACGACGAGTACAACGCCAACGGCCCTACGGACATCGCCATGTCCCCCATGTCGCTGGTCTTCACAGGCAAGATGGACTTTCGGCCCAATGTGGATGCGGTCCTCTGGTTCCTGGACGAGGTGTGGCCGCGCGTGCGCCAGGCCATCCCTGACGCGCAGTTCTACGTCGTGGGCCGTTCCCCCCACAAGCGCCTGTTCTCGCGCGCCGAAACGCCCGGCCTCTTCATCACGGGGGAAGTGCCCGACGTGCGCCCTTACCTAAAGCAAGCGCAAGTGTACGTGGCCCCCTTGCGGGTGGGCGGCGGCACCCGTCTGAAACTCTTGGAGGCCATGGCCATGCGCAAAGCCATTGTGAGCACCACGGTAGGGGCGGAGGGATATCCGGTAGAGCCGGGCAAGCACCTGTTCATCGCGGACGACGCGGCCTCCTTTGCCGAGGCGATCGTCATCCTCCTCGAGGATCCCGATTTGCGCGACCAACTGGGCGAGGCTGCCCACGCGTTTGTAGCCGAGCATTACGACTGGGACGCCGTCTTCCCTCGCTTTTTGGAGGCCCTTGGCCTTTCCCCCCAGGCAATGGCATGAGGGGCTCCCCATCGTCAACGGCTCTGCCACAGGTTCAGGAACACGCGCGCGTCGTCCCACATGCTCACGTTGTTGAACATCACCCAGGCTTCGTCGAATTGCCCACACCACCCCAGTAACTCGCGCAAATCCTCATCCGTGTACCGGTAGCGGTAGCCGGTCTTGCCGTGCAAACGGAAGTACGCCAGACCCGACGTCACCGGCAAGCCCTTGAAAGGGTCGACCACGTGGACCAGGCCCAGTTCGTGGCACAGGTCGCGCACCAGGTCCGCAGGCCAACTTCCCCGAGGTTCCCAGCCCAGCCGCCACCCCTCACGCTCGATGCGGGAAAAGAACGCGCGCAGGTTGGTCACGTGCTCATCGGTGGGCGTAAAGCGGGCCGGACACTGGAAGATGATCCACGCGGCGTCCAGCGCGCGAGCAATGGTGCGGGTTTCCTCCCACGCGGCCCATACTTCGTCCGTGGGTTTGAAAAAGCCGTACGCGTCCCGCTCGCCCTCCAACGGGCGGCGCAGGCGTCGGTAGGTGGGCGAAGAGGGCGGATGGGTGATGAGTTGCCAGGCCTTCATGGCGAAGCGAAAGCCCTCGGGGGCTTCTTCCCGCCAGCGGCGCGCGGTTTCCTCGCGGGGTGGATTGTAGAACGTCTGCTGAATTTCCACCGCGTTGAAGTGAGCGTAGTACGTCTCCCATTTGACCGGAAATCCACAACAACCGACGATGCACCGTGTCATCGGCCCCCTCTTCGGAACAGACAATCTCGACACTACCCAACCGTTATAAAAGACATTGTTCTGCTTGACGTCTACCGCCATTCCTTGTAAATTTGGCAGCATGCTTGAACAACGTTGAGGAGGATGTGCCCAATGCCTCCCATTTATGGCGCTGTTGCTGCCGGAGATCCCCAGACTGTAGAGGCAGGGATACACGTGTTGAAGCAAGGAGGAAACGCGGTGGACGCGCTCGTGGCTGCCGCGTATGCCGCCCTCGTTGCGGAGCCCTTCCTCATCAACATCGGTGGGGGTGGTCTGGCCACCCTCTACCTTCCCGATAAGAACCGAGCCCTGACCTACGACTTCATGGTGGATGTCCCCTCGCGCCCTCCCTACCCCACTATGGACTTCCGCCGAATCCTCGTCCAGTTCGAAGCCGCTATCCAGCACTTCCACATTGGGCGAGCCAGCGCGGGTGTGCCCGGGTTGGTGGCCGGTTTGTGTCGGCTCCACAGCGATTGGGGGCGCTTACCCCTCCAACAGGTGATGGCCCCGGCCATTGCCCTGGCAGAGCAGGGCGCGACCATCTCCCAAAGCCAGGTGCACATCCTGAACACGTTGCGCGACATCTTCTCGGCCGATCCACAACTGCGTGATCTGTACTTCCCTCACGGGCAGCCCATCACCGCCGGCACACGCATCGCCCGGCCGGATGTGGCCCACACGCTGAAGCGCATCGCCTCCGAGGGCCCGGACGTCTTCTACCGTGGCGACCTGGCCCAGGCCATCGTACGCGACCAGGAACGCCGCGGTGGTCTGATCACCGCGAATGACCTGGCTCATTACGAAGTATACATTCTTCCGGCATTGGAAACGACATACAGGGGTTGGCGTGTATTCCTCCCCCCGCCCCCCTCCCGAGGTGGTGGACTGGTGGCCCTGGCACTCGCACTACTAAGTGATCATCCAATAAGTGAGTGGACATTTCTGGGACCACGGCACGCAGCCCTGCACGCAGCTGTTCAGGCCTATGTCCAGAACATCCGCCCCCAATGGGAGACTGTGATTGAACGTAGCCCTCATCCAGGGGAAGCGTGGTTGGCCCCGGCCAACCTCACGGCCCATCGCAAAGCGTTTGCCCAACGATGGCAAGAGCGCCTTGCTTTTTCCTTCCCCATAGAAGAACGGGCGACGAAACCCAACACCACCCACATCAGCGTATTGGACGCGGAAGGCCTAATTGTGAGCATGACCATGTCCGCGGGCGAGGACGCCGGATTCGTAGTGGAAGACACCGGCATTCAACTCAACAACATGCTGGGCGAAGACGACCTGAACCCGCAAGGGTTCCATCGCTGGCCTCCCGGCACACGGCTGGGCACGATGATGACGCCCACAATCGTCCGTCACGATTCAGGAGACGTGCTGGTGGTCGGGAGTGGGGGAAGTAGCCGCATCCGCAGTGCCGTCGTCCAGGTCATCAGTGCGTACCTTGACTTTGCTCTGCCTCTCGACGAGGCCGTGCGTGCGCCCAGGATACACTACGATGAAGAGGGCGTCGTCCAACTCGAGGGTGGCATTCCAGAAGGAACCGCGTCCGCCTTGCAACACGCAGGCTATCGCGTCAACCTGTGGCCGGTGAAAAGCATCTACTTCGGCGGCGCCCACGCGGTTGCCCGACGGAGCAGCATCACGTGGGAGGCCGCCGGAGATCCGCGACGTGGGGGAGCAGGAGCCATCGTATAGGGCGCTCCCCCTCACCACACCACGCGGAAGTCGGCGAACTCGCCGGTGCAGGGGCCGTACTCCACCTCCACGTCGTCCACGCGCGCCCGCGGCGAGCCGCGATGACACCACTGCACCATATGCGCCACAGCGTGACGCGGGCCCTCGAACACCGCCTCCACCCGACCATCCCACAGATTGCGCACCCACCCTTTTACACCGACCTTGTTGGCCTCGCGGCGGGTATACTCGCGAAAGTACACCCCCTGCACGCGTCCGCTCACGTACACATGGGCACGGATGCAGTCTGCAGCGCGCTCGTCGGACATGGTAGACCTCGTCCGTCATTCGTCGTGCGTCATAGGGATTACAAAGTCCAAAGTGCAAAGTGAAAATGACGCAAGACGCACGACGCATCACGCATCACGCGTACTTCCCAAACACAGCCACTGCGTTCTGGCCGCCAAAGCCAAAACCGTTGGCGATGGCCACGCGAACTTCCCGCTCACGTGCCTCATTGGGTGTGTAGTCCAGGTCGCACTCAGGATCGGGTTCCTCCAGATTAATGGTGGGCGGGATGACGCCCGTGTGAATGGCCATCACTGCGGCGAACGCGGCCACCGCGCCTGCTCCACCCAACAAGTGCCCTACCATGGATTTGGTGGCGGTGATGGACAGGTTGTAGGCGTGATCTCCAAAGACGCTCTTGATGGCCTGCGTTTCGGCCACATCGTTGAGGGGCGTAGATGTGGCGTGTGCGCTGATCAAGTCCACCTGCTCAGGCCGGACGCGCGAGCGCTCCAAGGCGAGCCGCATGGCCCGCGCCGCACCCTCGCCTCCCGGCGGTGGCGCGGTGATGTGGAACGCGTCGCCCGTCACCGCGCCGCCCAGAAGTTCGGCGTAAATGCGGGCTCCACGGCGCCGCGCGTGCTCTTCCGTTTCCACCACCATGGCCACGCCGCCCTCACCAAAGACAAAGCCATCCCGATGCTTGTCGAAGGGGCGGCTCGCGCGCTTGGGATCGTCGTTGCGCGTGGAGAGGGCGCCCGCGCGCGCCAAGGAGGCAATGGCTACGGGATTGATGCCGGCCTCGACCCCACCCACAATCGCAACATCCGCCTCGCCGAGCCAGAGAATGCGAGCCGCATCCACAAAGGCCATATTCCCAGAAGCACAGGCCGCGGTTCCGGTAACGACCGGCCCCTTGATCCCCTCACAAATGGAAATCTGGCACGATACCGCGTTGGGCATAACGTTTGGAATAACAAACGGCCCCACACCACGAGGACCTTTGTTCAATAAGTCCAACGTTGCATCATAAATATGAGAAATACCCCCACCGCCGGTATTCATTACCACGGCTACCCGTTCCCTGTTCGCGTCGGTAATTTCCAGGCCCGCGTCTTCCAGTACCATGCGTCCTAAGGCCACAGCAAAATGAATAGCCCGGATGGTGCGGCGCACTTCTTTTCGAGGAATGTAACGAGTGGGGTCGAACCCTTTGACCTCTGCGGCAATTCGAACCGGATACTCAGAAGCATCGAACGAAGTAATGTAATCGACTCCGGACACTCCGTTGACCAGATTCTCCCACGACGTTCTGGCATCCAGCCCAACCGGGGTGATGGCTGCAATGCCAGTTACCACCAGACGTGGTCGGTCCATGGATGTGCCTCCTTTTGTGTTGAGAATGTTGCGGCCACAGTAGTGAGCTCTCAATGAGGATTATACCACACACATTGACAAACCCCACGAATACCACTATGCTATAGGCCAAACGGACACCTCACGCATCCTACACAACGGAGGTTATCAATGGCTCGACCTAAGTCGAAAAAGCAACCACCCCCGCGACGGACAGGACAAGGAAGTAACAACCGAACCACGATGTGGATCATTATGGGCATCGGAGGGATTGCTGTCGTCCTACTCATCGTAATTGGCTTACTCTCGCAGCGAAGCAGTCAACCAACAACGGCCTCGGTTATTGGGGATGTTCCCGCCCGAGGGAAAACACTTGGAGATCCCAATGCCCCGGTAGTCGTATGGGACTTTTCCGACTTTCACTGCCCCCATTGTCGCACCTTTGCCGAGGGAACAGAGAAACAACTCATCGAGACCTATGTAAAGACGGGCAAGGTGTATTTTGTCTACAAACACTTCATCGTCATCAATTCATGGGACGCGGCAAACGCGAGCGAATGCGCTGCGGAACAGGGAAGGTTCTGGGAATATCACGATTATTTGTTCAAGAAGCAGGAAACGGATGCCCCCTTTACCAAGGATGAACTAAAGCGATATGCGCGCGATCTGGGATTGGATACTGCCCGATTCGATAAATGTGTGGATACCGGGAAGTACATGAACGTCGTCCAGAAGGAAATGGACGAGGGGCGTCGCTTAGGGGTAAGGGGTACCCCCACTATATTCGTAAACGGCACGCTTGTGCCGCGTGGCGCACTCTGGCCGGATCTGCAACAGGCGATTGAGCAAGCCCTTCAGGAGGCCAAACAATGAACGCCCGCCGTTGGGGTATCCTGATCTTCATCCTCATCGGCATGACGGTGTCCGGATATTTAACTTATACTCATCTCGCCCATGTCGATCCTACGTGTTACGGTATAGGAAGTTGTGCTTACGTTCAGGCGAGTTCTTACGCCAAGATCTTTGGCATTCCCATCGCTTTGCTCGGCCTTCTGGCGTATACGGCAATGTTCGCTACAGCCGTGGCGGCCTATTGGTTTCTGGATGAAGAGCGCCGTTATCTCGCCCAACAGTTGCTCTTCGGGATGGCATTTGCGGGAACGTTGTATTCCGCATATCTTACGTACGTGGAAGCCTTTGTGCTGCGCGCGTGGTGCATCTACTGTGTCATTTCGGCCATCGCGATTACAGTTGTATGTGTGCTCTCTGGAATCGAAGCCTTCTCGGAAGCCGGATAGGAGTTTCTTACTTACGGGCGGCAGCCATTTATCAAAAGTCCAGGAACTTTCGTCCTTGCACTTTACGATGACGATGAGGAGGAGAAGAAATGCCGAGGGTGAAGTGTCCGGCACAGAGTTGTGTCTTCTGGGATGAGGGCTTCTGCACGGCAGAAGAAATCGAACTTGACCCGGAAGAACTGTCCTGTGTCACCTACGAAGAACTGGGTGACCTGGAACTGGACGACGATGAGGAATTGGAGGAAGATCTTTGGGAAGAAGAAATATCCCTTGAAGATTTAGAAGAACAGGAAACCGAAGAAGAGGAAGAGTGGCTGTGAACACACCAACCCCGCCTGAAGGCTCCGTGTGGATCCTCGCGCACGGCGTCGTGGTCACGATGGATCGCGAACGCCGTGTTTTTTACAACGGCGCCGTAGCCGTTCAGGGCGACACCATTGTGGCCGTCGGGCCCGCCGACGAGGTGCTGACCCGGTACCCAAACGCGCGCGTTGACGACGTACAAGGCCACGTCGTCATCCCCGGCCTTGTCAACGCCCACACCCACATGCCCATGTCCATCCTCCGCGGGCTCGTGGACGACCAGCGCCTGGACGTGTGGTTGCTGGGCTACATGATGCCCGTCGAGCGGGAGTTCGTGAACCCGGAGTTCGTGCGCTGGGGCACATTGCTCTCCTGCGTGGAAATGATGCGCGGCGGCACCACCACCTTTTGCGACATGTACTACTTCGAGGACGAGGTAGCCCAGGCCGCGGCGGAAGTGGGCATGCGCGGTGTGTGCGGCCAGACCATCCTCAAGTTTCCCTCGCCCGACGCCCAGTCCTACGACGAGAGCCTGACCTACGCGCGCACCTTCATCGAAAAGTGGAAAGACCATCCTCTCATCACGCCTGCAGTCGCGCCCCATGCCCCGTACACGGCAACCGACGACATGATGCGTCGCTGCCTCGAGTTGGCCCTGGAATACGATGTTCCCGTCCACATCCACCTTTCTGAAACGCAAAAAGAGGTGCGGGACAACTATCGGGAGCGGGGAGAACCGCCCATCCTCTGGGCCGACGGGCTGGGGCTCTTCCGGGCCAAAGTCATCGCGGCTCACTGTGTGCACATCGAGGAGAGGGAGATGCCCGTGCTGGCGAAAAACGACGCCGGCGTAGCCCACAACCCGACCAGCAACCTGAAGTTGGCGTCGGGAATTGCGCCCGTCGTGCAGATGCGTGAGGCCGGCATTGCCGTGGGGATCGGCACGGATGGCCCGGCCAGCAA